>NKIE01000161.1:0-512 GCA_002256055.1 Pseudomonas sp. PGPPP3
CGCACCGACCGCCCCACTGACAGCCCGAACCACTACCAGTTCAGCCCTCCCCTGTAAGCTGGCTCTCAGTTGAGCACGTATGGCTCCAAACAGCAGAAAGTAGAACTTGTCTGGAACCGATTGAAATGCAAGCGTAGCGGATACTGCGCCGGAATGCGCCGGTTGTGCCTGGCCCATACCCGCAAACGCCTGCGGATGTACGCCGGGATCCTCCGGGTACCTAGAGAACAACCGGCCAATCTTGCCAAGCATGCTTCTACGCCGATCAGCCATCGCAGGCACCCGACTTCGACAACTCATCTGACGTGAACAGGTAGTCCTGGCTAGATAACTTTTCGACGAACCGATATCCCTTGTTTTCCAGATAGGCACTCAGCTTGGTGAAGTCACGGCATTCCACAAGAATAAACTTGAACCGGAACGCCTCATGGTCCACGCCCTTCAGGACCTCCAACTCCGCACCTTCGACATCCAGCGAGAGAAAGTCTATATGCCTGGGGGCCTTGGCATCC
>NKIE01000161.1:522-6489 GCA_002256055.1 Pseudomonas sp. PGPPP3
CAGCAGAGAATTCAGGGGACGCGCTACGGCCCCGAACTCGAACATGGTCTCGCCATGTCGCAGGAAGCGATTCCCCAGACGGGCATGAGCACGCGGATCCTGGATATCTGACTCCAGGCTGATCGACGTAGACATCAGGTTTGAATAGGCGATCCGAACAAACTCCTGGTCGTAGTCAAAGGAGACGCAGGCCACGCAGTAGATGCTGTTCCTACCTGACCTGTTTTGGCGGCACTTGACGAAGTTCTGCGGCGCAGGCTCGATCAGCATCCCGCGCCAACCGCGGTGCTTCTCGAAATACAGGCTGTTAGATTGTGTAACCCCGTCATTGGCGCCAAGCTCGACAAAATACCCGTCGTCATAGTTAACATATTTCTCCAATTTTCGGTCCAACTGGTTCAGGCTGAAATATTTCCCTTGAAACAGCCGCTTAACCAGCGACTTGATCATTTGCTTCATCACCTGATCACTCTCATCACCATGAATGCCTCCGCTGCCTCTACGCCTACGCAGCTTCCTCGATGTTGCGCAAGGTGCCGCAAATGCTCGATGCTGCGTGAATGCGGCGCAGCTCGCATTTCCAGCGCATAGGCCTCCAATGCCCGCATCTTGACATCCATATGCCGACTGATATCTACAAAGAGATTAGGCATGAAGGGGAGGAATCCCGCTCCACCCCACTCCGTACTCGACATAACCTCAAAAGCGAGGATTTCTCTGACAGGACATCCTGGCAGCGGTCGACAGGCCGTCATGACCGCTTGATGGACAACCCGGTGATCGATATTCAGATCGCCGCAATGATGCGTATAGATGATTTCCGGGGAGCGTTTTCCAACGATGGACTCGATGGGCTGAACTATGTCCAGCAAGGCAAGACTATCAAGCCGGTTGTCAGGAAAACCTAGAAAAACCGTCGAGTGGATCCCCAGGATTTTTCGGGCATTTTCTGTAGCCTGCTGACGCCGCAAGATTTCATCATCTCCAGCACCGGCTCTCGACATAACGCCGTCCGCCACAAAAACCACATCGACCGTATCACCCGCCGCAGTATGTTTCGCAATCGCCCCACCGCAGCCCAGAGCTTCATCGTCAGCATGCGCAGCGATTACCAGTACGGTTTTATTCATCGAACAATTCCCAGCTGGTAGCCGTTCCACGGGCCACGCTCGACTTCAGACGTTTGCCGATCAATGCGTTGAAGTACTTCGGCGGCAGGCCCATACCCGGACGTATGCGCCGAATGTCACCCACCCCGACCACGGCTCCTGCTGGAAGATCGCGGACAAAATAGACCGAGCGACGGAATGCTCTGCTGCCTTCTTCGGCGGATTGCCGCTGGTAACCGATCTGGCCCAACGCCAGCCACGCATCATGCGTATCCCTGCAGAGGCGCTTCAACTCTTCCGGCTCAATTGAAAACTCGCTGTCAGGTCCCTTGTCGGCACGACTCAGCGTGAAATGTTTCTCAATCAGGCAGGCCCCCAACGCTACCGCTGCAACCGAAGCGGTGGTGCCGATAGTGTGGTCCGAAAGGCCCGGGACTGTCTGGAAGCGCCTGGCCAATTCCGGTATTTGCCGGATGTTCGCCTGATCCAAGGGCGCCGGATAACTACTGATGCAATGCAACAGCACCAAACTCTTGCACCCAGCTCCACGGGCAGCATCTACAGCTTCGGCGATCTCGGCTTCGGTCGCCATGCCTGTGGACATAATCATCGGCTTGCCCGTGCTTGCGACATAACGAATCAGTGGCAGATCGGTGTTCTCGAAAGAGGCAATCTTGTATGCGGGCGCATCCAACTTCTCCAGCAAGTCAACCGCAGTTTCATCGAACGGCGTAGAGAAAACTGTGATCCCTTTTTTCTTCGCATGCTCGAACATGGCCTGGTGCCATTCGTAGGGCGTTTGGGCCCATTTGTAAAGGTCGTAGAGTTTGTAGCCATCCCACAGCCCGCCCTGAACCATGAAGTCCGGACGGTCGCAGTCGATGGTCATCGTATCCGCTGTATAGGTCTGCAGCTTGATGGCGCTGGCTCCGCAACTGTGCGCCGCGTCAATGGTTTTCAAGGCGCGTTCAAGCGCGCCATTGTGATTGGCCGACAGCTCAGCGATGATGTAGGGCGGATGCCCAGGCCCGATGGGTCGGTCATTGATGGCAAAAGTCATGATTCAGTCTCTTCGTCAGTCGGCTTCTTTCGAATCACAACCTGGGCGACAAGCTCATCCCCCTCAAGTTGTGCACCGGAGAACTCGATCCGAAAGCCACCACGCTCGATGAATGCCTGCGGATAGGAAGGCGCATCGAGCATGCGGATATGGTCATATAGGGTCTCCAGTAGCCCCGTTGTCGGCAGTTCGCTTTGTTCCGGCTTGCGGCGCTTGAAATGCACAATCTCTCCCTGCTGGGGCTCCGGCAACGGCTCATTTTCAATGATCCATCGGATAATCTCGAAACTTAATCTTCCAGCTCGAAGGTAAATTTCTTCAGCGCGCCCATGTAGCGACAAGTCTCGCTTCGCATAAACCGGGCCCGCATCAATTTCATTAACCATGCGCAAGGCGGAAAGCTTTGTATTTTTTTGCCCTCTGACAATCAGGTTTTGCAACGGGCTTCCACCTCGTCCATAAGGCACATCCGTCATATGGAAACACACACATTCATGGCGGGACCATATTTCGGCTGGCACGTGCCAACTCCAATGCAGAAAGAAAATATAGCGCAGCCCAAGCACTTCGTTGACACTGCGAAGTAACGCATCGGGGGAGGCCACGTAAGTCCAACTGCCGTCTTCTTGACTTTTTATGGCATCAAATTCAGCGCTATGCCAAGCTTTGCTACTTGCCACAATGTAACTATTCTCCATAGTTCAACTTCAACCCAAAGCTACGCATGTACTGATTTGGCAAACGCGCACTCATATGACTTTCAGACAGGCATGCAAATTGCGCCCCATGCAGGCCGCCAATAATCGCATCATTGTTTAGCCCTCCTAAACTCAAATCGTTGCCATGCGCGGCTATAACCACACCGCTGAAACAGATTAGCAGACGCCGAATTTTCTGCAATCACGTCAGCGATAAAAAGGGTTACCAGTGGATGTTTTGAATACATCCACTCCATAGCCTGATGTAGTGAACGTGTCCCCAAGCCTTGGCCATGCTTGGAGGGATCCAGGTAGATTGAAACTTCGGCTCTCTCGCCATCAATGTCAAAACGCAAACAGCCTACTGGACATTCACCGTGCGATGAGATCAGCAGTTCAGATCTTTCGTTTGCGAGGGTCTGAAAAAACCAGCTCATATGACTTGACTGGGACAGGGGGGCCGCATTGCGGAAATACTTTCGCGTCCTCAAGTCGTTGCGCCATTCGAATAACATTTCGGCATCATTGATTGATGCACGCCGGATTTTCAGCACCTCGTCCGTACACAGCGGCGCACGCATCGCCTCATAACCACGTCTGTGTATTGAGGCGCGCAGTAGGGTCTCGCATACGCAGTTCGCACCATCTCCACGAACCAGATCAAGGGACGCTTCGCTCATCGCGCTCAGCATCTGTCTTCTCTCAATCAAAGCACGAACAGTATCTGAAACTCGTCCTGTATCGACATCATCCTTGCTCCCGAGCGATTCGAGATAACCAGCCCTCGATAGTGCGCTATTTAGCTCAATCTGGTTTTTGGCGATGCAGATGACAACTGCTGGCAACCCAAGACACATTCTCTCCCATGTGGTAGACCCGCCTCCCCCTATCATTAAATCGGCCCGCATCATTAGCCCAGCCAGTGACGGTAGCCCGCTGTACACATGTGTTCCTGGGCGCGCCTTTGCCATACTGACAATGCCTGACAGATCGGAGTGATTCGCACCGACGACGACATCCACCAGTAAGTGCCTTAAATCAGAATGCATGAGTGCTTCTATCACCTTGCCGGTTTCATTGGTCGGATCACTACCGCCCATGAATACAAGCACGCGCCTCACCTCACCATCGCGCGGTGCCATTTGGGCACGGAGCGTTGCATATTCGGGCTTCAACAGCGCATATCTGGGGCCTAACATGGGAACACAGTGGCCAGGGATAAGCCCCTGGTAGCGGAGTGACACATCGACTCCAAACCAGTTCTGGTCCAGCAGGAAATCGCATGCATGCATGCGATCTGCCAGATCGTCGACGGCCATGATCAATGGCACGACTGATCTGAGGGCATTTTCCCACCGGAAGTCAATGGCATAGTGGTCAATCACCAGCAAGTCCGGCTTGATTGCCTCTGCCACTCGCAAGGTCTGTTCGGCATCCCCCAGCCAGTCACAAGCCAGCCAGCTGGCGTGCGCGGGGAGGGGCACATCGGCTGCAGGGACCGGTCGAAAATCAATGGAGCCCTCGGGCAGCTCCGCGACTTCAAAGCCACGTTGCCGAATGGCGGCGATCATGTGGCCAGGGTGTTCACGACAGATGAAGCGACACTGCACGCCCTGGGTGCGCAACGCCTCCGCCAGGGTAAGGCATCGCATGACATGCCCAGTCCCCATAGTCATTGAGGCATCGACCCGGATCACGACGACCTGAACGCACTTCATATCCACACACTCACCAGCATGTCCACCCACCATCTACAACGATATTGGCCCCGTTCACAAACGAAGAGGCGGAAGATGCGAGAAAAAGAACAGGGCCAGCTACTTCATCTGGCTGGCCAATACGGGCCATAGGAACCTTGTTAACCAGCTTCTGAATGAACTCCGGATTGCTCGCCTGCACCACCTCAGAGGGAAACGGTCCAGGCGAGATCGAGTTCACGCGGATGCCTTCTGGACCAAATTCGCACGCGGCATAGCGGGTCCACTGCAGTAGCGCCGCCTTTGCAGCACCGTAGAACGGAGGATTCACCGCCACTACTCCATCGTAGATGCGCTGATCCGGGCTCACCATTGCGTACATAGAGGCTAGATTGATGACCGATGCATCCCCATTCTCTTCCACTGCCAATCGCAGGCCGGGCAAGGCGGTCTTGATCAGATTGTGCGCAGCTAGGACGGTAACCTCGTAGCTTCCAGCATAGGACTCAGCCACAGCACGCTCTATGTTGCCAGCTTCACCCAGATAGGCGTTGTTAATCAATACATCGAGGGGCTTGCCCTTCCGATTCGAGAAAAAACTGGCAACGGCCGCGTGATCCGTCACATCGAAAACCGCCGACTCAGCGGAACACCCAATATCACGTAGCCATTTCGTCACTTCGTGGCCGCGCGCAGAAGACCTTGAATTCACCAAGACATGTGCACCGGCCTCACCAAGAACTCGCGACATGGCCGAACCGAGATGGCCGCTCGCTCCGGTGACCAGCACGGACTTCCCTCTCAATGAAAAGGCCTCAATTCCTCGGCTCATCGTTTATTTCCCCAAAGTGCTGGATTAAGTGTTGTTTCCAACAGTCTGGGACGCGACATGCGAATGTTCGCCACCTGCTCATCCGTCAATGCCAAATGGTTGAATAGCTCGATATTGTCGTACAGCTGCGCTATGTTCTCCATGCCGATGGCAACCCCGTCCACCCACGCTTGGGCATTGACATAGCCTAAGCACAAATCGGCGACGCTTTTTCTCGCACAGCGCGCAACCTGTTGCTCCAACCAACAGATGACGGCCTCGGATGAATCGACATTTGCATGCCGCCAAAGCGCCTCATTGCGACTTGGCAACAGCCCCTGCATCAGCGCGCTGCGGACATGAACCGTGACATTGCGCGAGGCCTTCGCAGCCAGAAGCTCTGGGATGACAGCCTCCCATCGCCAATCCAGTAGGTTAAAAGGCATCTGAATGTAGCGGATTTCCGGACACTTCAGGGCCACAGACAGCTCGCCCGGCCCTTGGACAGACACCCCCAGGTCGCCAATCAGACCGGCTGACTTATGAGCCAAGAGTCTTCGCCACACCTCCCCGCCCCTAACCCCCCACAGGG
>NKIE01000162.1 GCA_002256055.1 Pseudomonas sp. PGPPP3
AGGGTGTCGAGGTAGAGCGGTTTGAGGCAGGCCACATCGATCACCTCCACCGACACCCCGCGGTGATCAAGCTGGGCAGCGGCCTGCAGGGTTTCATGCACGCTGCCGCCCCAACTAATCAGGGTTATGTCCTGGCCCTCACGCAGGGTGAAGCAGCTGTCCAGCGGCAAGCGCCGGCCGTCATCGACCACCACCTGAGGATTCATCCGATACAAACGCGTGGGTTCGAGAAAGATCACTGGGTCCGGGTCATCAATCGCCGCCAGCAGCAAGCCGTAGGCACGGGCCGGCGACGAGGGCACCAGCACCCGCAGTCCAGGAATATGGGCAAACAGCGCTTCGGTGCTTTCGCTGTGATGCTCCGGCGCGCGAATTCCGGCGCCCATCGGGCTGCGCACCACCAGCGGACAACTGAGGCGCCCACGGGTACGGTTGCGCAAGCGGCTCGCGTGGGACACCAGGTGTTCCATGGCGGCATAGATAAAGCCGAGGAACTGGATTTCCATGACCGGCTTCAGGCCCTGGGCCGCCATGCCCACCGAGACGCCGGCAATCATTGCCTCGGCCAGAGGCGTATCCAGCACGCGCTTGAAACCGAAGCGCTCACGCAGGCCTTGGGTGGCACGGAAAACTCCACCGTTGACGCCGATGTCCTCGCCGAGCATGACCACGTTGTCGTCCTCAACCATGGCCCGGTGCAGGGCCAGGTTGACCGCTTCCAGCAGGGTGATTTTCTTCTGCTCAGTCATGACGGCTGCCTCCGTTCAACTGGCGTGCAGCGCGGGCCTGCAACAGCTCACGCTGATCGGCTAAAGCGGCGGGCCACTGGGAGTAGACAAAGTCCATGACCGACTCAACCGGCTGCTGGCCGATCGATTCATAGGCCAGCACCGCAGCCTGCAACTGCGCCTGGCAGTCGGCTATCAGCGCTTGCTCACGCGTTTCGTCCCACTGCCCCTGGGCCACCAGATAGGCCTGCAGGCGCTTGATCGGCTCTTCCTGCCAAGCCTGTTTAACCTCTTCAGCGGGCCGGTAACGGGTCGCATCGTCGGCGGTGGTGTGATCGCCGAGGCGATAGCTCAGGCACTCCAGTAACACCGGGCCCTTACCGTGACGGGCACGCTCCAGAGCCTGGCCAAAGCGCTCATAGACCGCCACCACATCGTTGCCATCGACCTGCTCGCCAGCAAAGCCGGCGCCGATGGCCTTCTGCGCCAGGGTCGGCGCGCCGCACTGGATACGCCGCGGCACGGAGATGGCCCACTGGTTGTTATTGACCACAAACACCACCGGCAACTGCCAGGCGCCAGCGACATTCAGGGCTTCGAGAAAGTCGCCCTTACTGGTGGCACCATCGCCACAGGTGGTGACAGCCACCCGATGCTGACCACGGATCTTGAACGCGCTGGCAACGCCGCAGGCATGCAGGGCCTGAGTGGCAATCGGTACGCACAAGGGGAAGTCTTCGGCGACCGCCGGATCGGCGTAGGCGCTGCCGCGCTCATCGCCACCCCAGTACAGGAGGATTTCCTCCATGCGTACGCCGCGCAGCAGCTGCAAACCGGTGTCGCGGTAATAGGGCACCAGCACATCCTCGGACTGCATCAGGCTGCCGAGGGCGACGCCGATGGCCTCCTGACCGAGGCACGGCGCGTAGGTGCCGATGCGCCCGGTGCGCTGCAAGGCCACGGTCTTAAGGTCGAACAGACGGGTCAGTTGCATCTGCCGGTAGAGCCGGGTGAGCAGAGCAAAATCGCTGGCCCAGGCGGGCAATGGCTGGATGGGTTGACCGGCAGGATCAAGGTAACGGGTATACGGCAGGTCGATCTTATTAGGCATTGCGGCGTTCCTCATCACGCTGGATAAGCGCGTTGGTATTACCCCGCTGCTTGTGGCGGCGGGATTGAACCCACTCGATGGCGGTAACCATTTAGCGGGGATAAAGCAAAGCTTCCGCCTGCTGGGTGGCCACCCGCGCTGGCGAACGATTTTGCGCCTGGGCCTGGGCGTAGATGTCGGTCAGGCGCTGGCCAATGCGCGAGAGATGGGCGGTAATCGCTGGCAACTCGGCCCCCTGATGCTGCAAGGCGACGTAGATCAAGCCGCCGGAATTGATCACGTAATCGGGCGCGTAAAGAATCCCCCGAGCCTCCAGCAACTCGGCCACCTCGGGGCTGGCTAACTGGTTGTTGGCCGCACCGGCCACCACCGCGCAGTGCAGATGAGCAACCGTGGCCTGATTGAGCACGCCACCCAGGCCACAGGGAACGAAGATATCGCAGGGCGTGGCAGCCAATGCTTCATGACGAACCGCCTGAGCGCCCAATTGCTCGACCGCCAGCACTACCCGGCCAGGGTCCAGGTCGCTGACCAGCAACTCGGCACCGGCCGCCGCCAATTGCTCGGCCAGGCTATAACCCACTTGCCCGAGGCCCTGCACGGCGATGCGCAAGCCCTGCAGGTCATCGCTACCCAGGCGCGCCATAGCGCTGGCGCGAATGCCGGCAAACACGCCCATGGCGGTGTGCGGCGAAGGGTCACCGGCGCTGCGGGTGCTGGTGACGTGCTGGGTGTACTGGGCGATGCAGTCCATGTCCTCGGACTTGGTGCCGCTGTCCACCGCGGTGATATAGCGACCATTGAGGGTTTCGATAAAACGTCCGAAGGCTTCGAACAAAGCACCGCGATTGGGCACATGGGCCGGGCGCAGGATCACCGCCTTGCCACCGCCGAAGGGTAAGCCGGCCAGCGCTGCCTTGTAACTCATGCTCTGGGCCAGGCGCGCAGCATCGGCCACTGCACTGCGGGTATCGCTATAGGTGAGGTAACGGCAGCCACCCAAGGCCGGACCGAGCCGGGTTGAATGCATGGCAATGATGGCCTGCAGACCCGTGGCCGGATCCTGGGTGACGTGCAGCGACTCGAGACGGGTTGCCTCCATGATGCCGAACATAATGCAGCCCCCTGCGGTAGTTACAGGGAGTATAGGCGGCGCCCCGTCACCCGCGAGGCGCCATGACCGAAGGGTCAGCTATTAGCGCGCGGCCTCGACCCGCTCGCCTGCCGAAAGACCGGCGACGATCTTGTCGCTGTAACGCACCACGACGAAAGGCACCGATTTTTCCTTGTAGTGCAGCAAGGACTTCTCGATGTAATTCCAGGTGGTAGTCACCTGCTTGAGTCGCGCACTGATCAGCGGCTGACCGGCGAAGCGCTGATCGAGCGCCTGTAATTGCTGACGGAACTGCGCCGCCAGAAGGTCCACGCTCTGTTCCAGATCACGCGCGCTGTCGTAGATCGCCGAGCCACCATCAAGGCTGGCAGACTCGCGCACATAGCCGGCGGCAATTCGCTGCATCAGGATCGCCTGCTCCTGCAACGGATCGCTGGCCTGCCCCTGGCGCGCCAACTTGTCGAGCAGGTCGGCATAGCCTGCCGTCAGAGCACTGGTACTGGCCGATAGATCATTCTGAGTATGCAAGTCGACATAGCCCTGACTGATGATCTCGTTGGACTCGGCCAACTCACGCAGGCGCCGCGCTTCAGCCTGCACGCCGGCCACTTCGGCATCCAGCCCCAGACCGGCACTCAACTCATCCATCTGCTCGACCTGTAGGGCAAAGCTGCTGGCCGCCGTATTCAGTTGCTGGGCCACCGCGCTAGCCCCTTCCTCAATACTCAGCAGGTGAAACAGCGTCTGCAACTGATACGCACCGAGACGTTGAGCATTCAGGTTAGCCAGCAAACTCGCAGTTTCAGCAGCCTGCACAGGCGACTGCAACAACCCCGCGCACAGACCCGCGACCACTACACAACGGCGAAACGATAGATTCATCAGAGGTGCCCTCCAGGCGCGCAATAAAACTGGCACCACGCTGTCACCCGCGACCCAACCGTGGAACTGGACGAAGGTTAGGTCAACGACTAAAAGCTAATAAGCCCGCGGAGACCAGCATGAGCCCACGCCAAGCCTGTCTGAACTGCCTGAACCGTGATGCACCGGCACTGCTGGAGGCGGCGCTGTGGATGGCCGTCGAGCATGATCAACAGCTGCAACCCGCCGAGGTACTGCAACGCTTCAATGACCTGCAGCAACAGGTCAGCTGCGGCCTGTCCTGCCTGCCGGCCAGCGAACTGGCCCAGCCGCTGGTGCGCCGCCTGTTGACGCTGGGCTTTCACGCCGATCTGGAGTTGCTGCCGCGCCCAGCCAGCGCCCTACTGCATCAGGTCTTGCAGCAGCGCCGGGGCCAGCCCCTGGCACTGGCGGTGATTGCCCTAGAGCTGGGCAAACGCTTGGACATCCCCCTGACCGGAGTCAACTTCCCCGGTCATTTTCTCCTGCGGGTTCCCGGCGCCGATCATCTGCTGGACCCCGGCAGCGGCCGCCGTCTGTACCCGCGTGACTGTCGTGAACTGCTGCTGCGCAATGGCCAACCGGGCGAGCTGCGCGCCGAACACCTGCAACCCTGTGACGCCACCACCCTGCTGCAATGCCTGGCGCGCACCCTGCGCCAGTTACACCTGCATGCCGAGGATTATCTGGCCGCCCTCAAGGATGCCGAACGAGTGCTGCAACTGGGCCCGCCCCAGGCTGAAGACCACTTGGCCCGTGGTGAAATCTACGATTATCTGGACTGCCCCCAGGGCGCCCGCTTCGACCTGCAGCAGGCCTTGCTGCTCAGCAACGACGCCCTACAAAGCCTGCAACTCAGCCAGCGCCTGCGCCAGCTACAACAAACCCATCCGCTGCATTAAGCAGAAACGACAAGGCCGGCAATATGCCGGCCTTGTCGTCATGCTCAGGAAGAATCAGCCCGCATACTTCTGCAGGTTGGCCATCATTTCCTTCATCGCTTCGATGTTGTCCTTCGGATGGGCCGCGCCCTCAAAGTCGCAGATCTGTTGCCAGTGAGCCGCCACGTCTTCGGCATCGAAACCGGCCTTGGGGTCGAAACCGGCACCCAGGCTGCGCTCCCAGCGTACCTTACCAATCCAGCCACCACCGACTTCGAACAGCCCGGAGGTTTCCTCACAGCCGGCGCTGCCCAAGTACACCACCAGCGGGCTGATCAGCTCGGGCTTGAGCTGCTCGAACACCTGCGGCGGGATCAGGCCTTCGGTCATCCGCGTGGCACCGGTGGGGGCGATGGCGTTGACCAGGATGTTGTTCTTGCGCCCTTCGATGGCCAGGGTGCGCGTCAGGCCATAAAGGCCGAGCTTGGCCATGCCGTAGTTGCTCTGACCGAAGTTGCCGTAGATGCCCGAGGTAGAGGCGGTGAAGATCACCCGGCCAAAATTTTGCTCGCGCAGGTGTGGCCAGGCGGCACGGGTAACCTTGTAGGCGCCCTCGACATGGACCTTGTAGACCAGCTCCCAGTCAGCGTCTTCCATCTTGTGGAAGGTTTTGTCGCGCAGGATGCCGGCGTTGTTCACCACCACATCGACACGGCCGAAGCTGTCGAGGGCGTTCTGCACGATCTTGTCGCCGTCGGTCACCGAGTCATGGTTGGCCACCGCGGTGCCACCGGCTGCACGAATTTCCTCTACCACCTTGTCGGCGGCCGAGGCATTGGCGCCTTCGCCGTGAGTGCTGCCGCCCAGGTCGTTGACCACCACTTTAGCGCCATGTTTGGCGAACAGCAGGGCATGGGCACGGCCCAAACCGCCACCGGCACCGGTGACAATCACGACTTGGTCGTCAAAGCGAATGGGATTGCTCATGCATCAGGCTCCAGACAAGGAAGGTTGAAGCCTGAGTGTCGGCCACTGGCGCCGTCACCACAACAACCGTGGCCGGCGCTGAATACTGGCCAATAAGGCAGCCGGATAAATCTGCGGTTACGTCGCAGGGCCCAACCGACTCAGGTGGTTGTACAGGTGCAACACATGGGCCTGGGCATATTCGGCGTGGCTCAGGGCGCCGTAGGCAAAGTGCGGTTGCAGGGCGCCGTTGTGGCTGGCAAAGCGGGCGAACGCTGCCTGCAGGCGCTGCAACGCCAAGGCCGGATCGGCAGGCTCAGCAATAGCCGGCGCGCCGGGAATGGCCTCGGTCAGCGGATGACGCATGGCTCCACGGGCGGCAAACACGGCAAAAGCCGCCGGGCCGACGGAGTGGCGAAACCAGGCTGGCTTCAGCTGCGGGTAGCCGTCCATGGAGAAGTCGATGCTCTGCGCACAATGGTTGAACACCTCGGCCGGGCTCCAGCCGGCGTGGCTCACCAGCGGCTGCTGGCTGAGCTGCAGCAGCAACGCCTGAGCCGCCTCGATGCTCAGCGCCGCCGGGGCAGGGCCGCTGGGCAAGGCCCAATAGCCGGCACCGAGGGCCGCAACGCCCGTCAGACCGGTGAGTTTGAGAAAGCTGCGTCGTTGCATCTATGCCTCCATGCTCGTACGAAATTCCAGGTAATGCCGCAACACGGCGTCGGGCGCTTCGGTCTGCGGGTAGTGGCCGATATTCTCCAACAACACGCAGTC
>NKIE01000163.1:0-1888 GCA_002256055.1 Pseudomonas sp. PGPPP3
CAGGTGCTCGGGCTGGAACTGGGCGCCGATGACTACATGTGCAAGCCGGTACGCCCGCGCTTGTTGCTGGCTCACATCCGCGCTTTGTTGCGCCGCCACGAGGGCAGCAGTGAGGCGCCGGCAGCCGATGCGCAGCGCCTGGAGTTCGGGCCCCTGCATATCGATAACCGCATGCGCGAGGTCTGGCTGCATGGCCGTGGTATCGAGCTGACCAGTGCCGAGTTCGATCTGCTCTGGCTGCTGGCCTTCAACAGCGGACGCATTCTGTCGCGTGAAGAGATCTTCAATGCGTTGCGCGGCATCGGCTACGACGGCCAGGACCGTTCCATCGATGTGCGTATCTCGCGTATCCGCCCGAAAATCGGCGACGACCCCGAGCACCCGCGTCTGATCAAGACGGTACGCAGCAAGGGTTACCTGTTTGTCCGCGAGGCGGCGCAGGCCCTGTGAATTCAATCTTTCTGCGCATCTATGGCGGCATGCTGGCGGCCCTGGTGCTGGTGGCGTTACTCGGTTTCCTGACCTTGCACCTGGTCAATCAGGTGCGCAGCGACGAATACCGCGAAGGCCTGGCCCGCGGCACCTTCCGCCTGATGGCCGACAACCTCCAGCCGATGAATCGGGTCGAGCGCCACCGCGCCTTGTTGCAGTGGGAGCGCCTGCTGGGCATTTCCCTGGATTTGCAGGTCTTGGCCGAGCAGCCGCTCGACAGCCATGCTCAGGAGCGTTTGCGCCGGGGGCAGGTGTTAGTCATCAAGCACGGTCACGAGCCGTCACGGGTGTACAGCCTGCTCAGTGGTCTTGAGGCCTTGGTGCTGGTGGGCGAGGTGCAGCAGATTAGTGAGCAGTTGGCGCGCGCCACCGTCTATCTGCTCAGCGATGAGCTGGTGCGCTATCCGATAGCCGAGCAGCCGGCGCGGCTGGCGCAGATCAAAGACAGCAAACAGTTTGGCTTTGAGCTGAAGCTGACCACCCTGCAGGAAGCGCAACTGGATGATGATCAGCGCCGCCGAGTCGATGAGGGTGACACGGTGATGGCTTTGGGGAAGGGCGGCGATTCCATCCATATTTTTTCCGGCCTGCTGGACACCCCGTGGGTGCTGGAGATGGGCCCCTTGCACCTTATGAACCCGGCGCCGCCGCAGTTGCTGCTGCTGATTGCGGCGCTGGCTCTGAGCCTGATCGGCTTGGCCGTGTACCTGTTGGTGCACCAACTGGAGCGCCGTCTGCGCGGCTTGGAAGGCGCGGCCACGCGGATTGCCGCCGGCAGCCTGGAAACCCGCGTGCCGACCCGTGGCGTCGACTCCGTCGGGCGTCTGGCGGCGGCTTTCAACCACATGGCTGGGCAGTTGCAGCACTTGCTGACCATCCAGCGCGAGATGGTGCGGGCGGTGTCCCATGAGTTGCGCACGCCGGTGGCGCGTCTGCGTTTTGGCCTGGAGATGATTGCCGACGCAGAAACCGTCAGCGCGCGGCGCAAATACATGGACGGCATGGACAGCGATATTCAGGAGCTCGACCGCCTGGTTGACGAGATGCTGACCTATTCGCGCCTGGAGCAGGGCGAGCCGGCGCTGAAGTTTCAGCAGGTCAACCTCGATGCCTTGCTCGATCAGGTGCTCAGCGAGCAGGCGCCGCTGCGGCCGGCCATTCAACTGCAGTGCGGGACCTTGCCAGCGATCGAGCCGGTGCTGGTGGACGGCGAACTGCGCTACCTGCACCGCGCCCTGCAGAACCTAGTGAGCAACGCCATGCGCCATGCGGAAACCCGCGTGCGAGTCAGTTACTCCCTGCAGGGCGAGCAGTGCCGGGTGGATGTCGAGGACGACGGCCCCGGCGTGCCCGAGGCGGACTGGGAGCGGCTGTTTACTCCGTTTCTGCGTCTGGA
>NKIE01000163.1:1898-3807 GCA_002256055.1 Pseudomonas sp. PGPPP3
GACAGCCGCACCCGCGCCTCCGGTGGTCACGGCTTGGGCTTGTCGATTGTGCGGCGGATCATCTACTGGCATGCCGGCCGCGCGCTGGTTGGTCGCAGTGCCAGCTTGGGTGGTGCCTGCTTCAGCCTGGTGTGGCCGCGTCAACAAACGCCGCGCGAGACGACGGTTTAAGCGGCGATACTGACCAGGCTCAGCACCTGCTTGCCGAGGTCAGCGAACTGCCCCTGGCAGCGGCTGCCTGCCGGCCAGTGGGGGCCGAGGTCGCAGAGCAGTTGCAATTCGGCGTGGCCATCGGCGGCGCGCAAGACTTCCGCGTCATGGAAGTAGAAGCGCTGCTGAACCAGCGGATAGAGCGCCTTGAACAGGCTTTCCTTGAGAGAAAAACTCAGGCTGATCTGGGCCGCGCGCTGACTCTCGGGCAGCTGCGCCAGGCGCTGCAGTTCTGCCGGGGTAAGCAGTTGCGCCGCCAGTCGTGCGGCGCGTTCGTGGCTTAACCAGGTTTCCACATCCAGGCCCAGCCCCTGAACGTCATCGGCAGGCGCCACCACGGCGGCAGCCCAGCCGTCGCCGTGGGTGATCGAGCCGACCACGCCGGCCGGCCAGCAGGGCGCCCGGTCGATACCCACTGCGGGTACCGTCGCCGTGCCGGTCAATTGCAACAGTGCCTGGCGCGCACACAGGCGACCGGCGAGATACTCGGCCTGGCGCTTGTTAGCCCCGTTGACGGCGGCAATGCCGCTTAGGGCCGCGTCGTCGTGCTGCAACTGGGTGGGGTCAAAGTGACAGCTAACCAACTGCGCGCCGGCCAAGACCTGGGGCAAGGGCCAGTGGTGGGTGGCAGGGCTCATGCCGGCATTCTGCCGGGTTGCTGACGAGGCGGCCAGCGGGACAGGCTGTTTACATTTTGTTGCAGAGCAGTAACAAAGCGCTACGCCGGCTGGCGCCCGCATTTGCCAGACTAACCAGGCGTTTCTTGTGGAGCGCAGGTGAGGTTGTATACCGCTGGTGGGCTTTAGCTTAAGCCCCGGTGGTTGTTTTTAACGGGAGCCCACGGGCTCCCGTTTTTTTTGGGCTGCGCGAGCTGTGATCTGCGACTGCGTATTGAGCTTGGCGCCTGCGTGCACAGTTACCCAGCGAATCCATGCGCAACTGTTCTGGGGCGGGCCCGCCTGCCTCCCTATACTGGTGGCCCGGCGCATCCTGCGGCGGGTCGGGAGGTTGTGGTGCGCGGGTTGAGCGAGCGGGTTCAGGTTATAGGTTGCTTGGTGTTGGCGATGGCCTTGTGGGGTTCGTCGTTTATCGCCCTCAAGCTGGCCTTTAGCGAGCTGCCGCCGTTGTGGGTGATCTTCGGCCGCATGGCCCTCGGTAGCCTGGTATTCCTCCTTGCCTGGCGCTGGCGCGGGCAGATGCGCTATCAAACCGGCGACTGGAAATACCTGCTGGTGTTGGCGGTGTGTGAGCCCTGCCTGTATTTCATCTTCGAGGCCCTGGCCCTGCAGAACACCAGCGCCGCGCAAGCGGGGATGATCACCGCGCTGATGCCGTTGCTGGTGGCCGTGGGCGCCTTTGTGTTTTTGCGTGAGCGCATCAGCCGCACCACGTTGCTGGGCTTTTTACTGGCCGTGGCGGGGGCGGTGTGGCTGAGCCTGGCCGGTGAGGCCGACGCCCATGCGCCGGCGCCGCTGTTGGGCAACTTCTACGAGTTTCTCGCCATGCTCTGCGCGATGGTTTACACGCTGCTGTTGAAGTTGCTCAGCGAGCGCTATTCGGCTTTTTTGCTCACGGCCATGCAGGCCTTTGTCGGCACGCTGTTTTTTCTGCCGGTGGCGCTGTGGAGTGCGCCGCTGCCGCAAACGGTCAGTGCCCAGGGCCTGTGGGCGGTGGTTTACCTGGGGCTGGTGGTTACGGT
>NKIE01000163.1:3900-6458 GCA_002256055.1 Pseudomonas sp. PGPPP3
ACTATGCCGGCAGCCGGGTGCCGGCCAGCCAGGCGTCGGGCTTTATCAACCTGATCCCGGTGTTCACCCTGCTGTTTGCTGTGCTGTTGCTCGGCGAGCGCTTGGTGGGCCAGCAACTGTTGGCCGCTGCGCTGGTATTTATCGGCCTGGCCCTGAGCCAGTGGCGTCGGCCGACGCCACTGGTGGCTGGAGTGCTCGACTGAGCGGCTGACTACAAACCGACGGCGCGCAGGTCGATTTGGCCGTCTTTCAGTGGCGGGCACCAGAAGTAGCTGCCGGTCAGCGGCCGGGTGAACTGGAACAGGCCGTCGCGGATGCCATCTTCGGCACCGACCATGCGCTTGAGCTGGGCCTCGAAGGCGTCGAACGAGCAAGCGAAAGCGCTGAACATAAAGCCGGCCTGGCTGCCGCTGGCCCAGGGCATGGAGCGGCGCAGGACGAAGGCTTCCGGGGCGAAGCTCTCTTGCGCGGTGCGCTTCACATGGGCTGACTCCGGCGCATCCTCAAGTTCTTCGTTGTCGCTTTTGCGCCGGCCGATGGCGTGGTCCTGCTGCTGGCTGGTCATGGCCTCGAAACGCGGCATGTCGTGCAGCCACTGCTGCAGGGCGAGGAAGCTACCGCCATCCAGACCAGGGCCCTGATCGCTGACCACTGCGGTGGCCACCGCGGCGTCGGCCACCGGGTTTTCCGTGCCGTCTTCGTAGCCAGTGAGGTCCAGTCCGTTGCGGTATTTGAACGCCTCGACCTGCTGCTCAAGACGGAAGGCGTCGGCCAGGGTCTGCTCAATCTGCCGGGTTTGCTCAATCAGGTCGCCGCGCTCATCGCTGCGCAACCAGCAGCACAAGGCGCTGGGTGTGGAGGGAATGTCGCAACCGGGCAGGGCATAGCTAGGAAAGGCGTGCAGGCCGGCAATTGGTCGGCCCAGGCTGAGCACCAGGGATTCCCCCAAGCCGACTACCAGCCGCTGGCCATCGGCCAACGCTGCCAGACGTTGCAGAGCTGGCGCCACCTCTGCGCCGGGCAGGGCGTGAAAGAACAGGTAGCTGGCGAACTTGGGGATGGCGGCGAGGATGCCAGGTTGGACGTGGTGCATCGGAGCTCCTTGCTTGATCGGTTAACAGGCCATTGAAAAACTACCTGCGTTGGCAATACTGCGTTAAAAACGGCCTCAAAATGCTCATTTACAACTCGTAAACTCCGCTTTTTCGGCCGTTTTTGCCTTGCCTTGCCTGCCTCGCCTACATTTTTCAACGGCCTGTTAGGTGCGCCGCGCCGGAGCGCGGCGTGAAAGCCTCAGGCCTGTGACTGGGCGAGCATATCGAGGATCACCGCTTCGGCGATGCGGATACCGTCGACCCCAGCGGAAAGAATCCCGCCGGCATATCCGGCGCCTTCACCGGCCGGGTACAGGCCCTTGGTGTTCAGGCTTTGCAGGTCGTTACCACGGGTGATGCGCAGCGGTGACGAGGTGCGCGTCTCGATGCCGGTGAGCACCGCGTCGTGCATGGCAAAGCCGCGGATCTGCTTGTCGAAGGCCGGCAGGGCCTCGCGGATTGCTTCGATGGCGAAGTCCGGCAGGGCGCTGGCCAGGTCGACCAGGTGCACGCCAGGCTTGTACGACGGTTCGACACTGCCCAGGGCGGTGGAAGCCTTGCCGGCAATAAAATCGCCCACCAACTGACCAGGTGCTTCATAGGTGCTGCCGCCGAGTACATAGGCGTGGGATTCCAGGCGCTCCTGCAGCTCAATGCCGGCCAGCGGACCGCCAGGGAAATCCTGCTCGGGGGTGATGCCGACCACGATGCCGGCGTTGGCATTGCGCTCGTTGCGCGAGTACTGACTCATGCCGTTGGTCACCACCCGGTTGGGCTCGGAGGTGGCCGCCACTACGGTGCCGCCTGGGCACATGCAGAAGCTGTACACCGAGCGGCCGTTCTTGGCGTGGTGCACCAGCTTGTAGTCGGCAGCGCCGAGCTTGGGATGGCCGGCAAACTTGCCCAGGCGCGCGCGGTCGATCAACGACTGTGGGTGCTCGATACGGAAGCCCACCGAGAAGGGCTTGGCTTCCATGTGCACGCCACGGCTGTGGAGCATGCGGAAGGTGTCGCGAGCGCTGTGGCCGAGGGCCAGGATCACATGGCGGCTGGCCAGTTGCTCGCCACTGTCGAGGACCACGCCGCGCAATTGACCGTCCTCGATCAGCACGTCGCTGACCTTCTGCTCGAAGCGCACTTCACCGCCCAGGGCTTCGATCTGCTGGCGCATGTCGGCGACCACGCCGGTTAGGCGGAAGGTGCCGATGTGCGGCTTGCTGACGTACATGATCTCTTCCGGCGCGCCGGCCTTGACGAACTCTTGCAGCACCTTGCGACCCAGGTGCTTGGGGTCCTTGATCTGGCTGTACAGCTTGCCGTCGGAGAAGGTACCTGCGCCGCCTTCACCAAACTGCACGTTGGACTCGGGGTTGAGCACGTTTTTGCGCCACAGGCCCCAGGTGTCTTTAGTGCGCTCGCGTACCGACTTGCCGCGTTCGAGGATGATCGGCTTGAAGCCCTGCT
>NKIE01000164.1 GCA_002256055.1 Pseudomonas sp. PGPPP3
GACGGCACTTCACCTGTCTACGCTATCCATGTGCGAGACTCATGCAGGAAGCCCGAGCAATATGAATGTCCTGATCGTTGATGACGAACCCCTGGCCCGTGAGCGGCTTAGCCGTATGGTCGGGGAGCTGGAAGGTTGTCGCGTGCTGCAGCCCTGTGCCAGCAATGGTGAAGAGGCGCTGGCGCTGATCGACAGCCTGAAACCCGACGTGGTGCTGCTGGATATCCGCATGCCGGGCCTTGATGGTCTGCAAGTGGCGGCCAAACTGTGCGAGCGCGAGGCCCCGCCAGCGGTGATTTTCTGCACCGCCCATGACGAGTTTGCCCTAGAAGCCTTTCAGGTCAGTGCGGTGGGTTACCTGGTTAAGCCCGTACGCCCGGAAAGCTTGGCGGCGGCGCTGAAGAAAGCCGAGCGGCCCAACCGCGTGCAGTTGGCGGCGCTGACCCGCCCGGCCCTGGATCACGCCGGCGGCCCGCGCAGCCATATCAGTGCGCGTACGCGCAAAGGTATCGAGCTGATCCCGCTGGAGCATGTGATCTTTTTTATCGCCGACCACAAATACGTGACCCTGCGCCACGAAGGTGGCGAGGTGCTGCTGGACGAACCTTTGAAGGCGCTGGAAGACGAGTTCGGCGAGCGTTTTGTGCGTATTCACCGCAACGCCCTGGTTGCCCGTGAGCGTATCGAGCGCCTGCAGCGCACGCCGTTGGGGCACTTCCAGCTGTATCTCAAAGGCTTGCATGGCGATCCGCTGATCGTCAGCCGCCGCCATGTGGCGGGTGTGCGCAAGCTGATGAACCACCTCTGAGTTGTCCGGCGGGTGCACCACCCGCCGGGCTGCCTTATCATGCCGGCGATCATTCGTTTCGAGAGCCGTCATGTCTATCCGCGAAATCCGCATCGCTACCCGCAAGAGTGCCCTGGCCCTGTGGCAGGCCGAATACGTTAAAGCTTGCCTTGAGCAGGCCCATCCGGGACTGTTGGTCAGCCTGGTGCCGATGGTCAGTCGTGGCGACAAGCTGCTGGACGCGCCGCTGGCAAAAATCGGCGGCAAGGGCCTGTTCGTCAAGGAGCTGGAAACCGCCCTGCTGGAGAATGAGGCGGATATCGCCGTGCATTCGATGAAGGATGTGCCGATGGACTTCCCCGAAGGCCTGGGCTTGTTCTGCATCTGCGAGCGTGAAGACCCGCGTGATGCCTTCGTTTCCAACACTTTCGCCAGCCTCGACGAGCTGCCGGCGGGCAGCGTGGTCGGCACCTCCAGTCTGCGCCGTCAGGCCCAGTTGCTGGCCCTGCGCCCGGATCTGAAGATTCATTTCCTGCGCGGCAACGTCAACACTCGCCTGGCCAAGCTGGACGCCGGTGAGTACGACGCCATCATTCTCGCAGCCGCTGGCCTGATTCGCCTGGGTTTCGGCGCGCGGATTCGTGCTTCGATCAGCGTGGAAGCCAGCCTGCCAGCTGGTGGTCAGGGCGCCGTGGGCATCGAGTGCCGCAGTGCCGATGCCGAGATTCACGCCTTGCTGGCGCCGTTGCACCACCGCGAAACGGCCCTGCGCGTGACCGCTGAGCGCGCCCTGAACAAGCATCTGAATGGCGGCTGCCAAGTGCCGATCGCCTGCTATGCCCTGCTTGAAGACGAGCAGTTGTGGCTGCGCGGCCTGGTGGGCCAGCCGGATGGTGGCCTGTTGTTGCGTGCCGAAGGGCGTGCGCCGGCCGCCGATGCTGAGACGCTGGGTGTGCAGGTGGCCGAGGCGTTGCTGGCCCAAGGCGCCAGCGCCATTCTCGCGGCTGTGTATGGCGAGGCCGGCCAGGCGTGAACGCCTGGCGCCTGCTGCTGACCCGTCCGGCGCCAGAGTCGGCGGCCCTGGCGGCAACGCTGGCGGCGCAGGGGGTGTTCAGCAGCAGCCTGCCATTGATGCAGATTGAGGCACTGACGGAAACGGCCGAACAACGTGAGCTGATCCTGGCGCTGCCGCGTTACAGCGCCGTTATTGTGGTCAGCAAGCCGGCAGCCCGCCTGGGCCTTGAACTGCTCCGTCGTTACTGGCCACAAGTGCCTGCCGAGCCGCGCTGGTTCAGCGTCGGCGCCGCCACCGGGCAAATTCTTGCTGACGCCGGCGTGGCTGTTAGTTACCCCTGTGACGGTGATGACAGCGAGGCCTTGCTGGCCTTGCCGGCACTGGCGCGCGCGCTGGCAGTGCCCAGTCCGCGGGTGTTGATCATGCGCGGCGAGGGTGGCCGGGAATTCATGGCGGATTGCTTGCGCGGCCAAGGCGCTACGGTCGACTATCTGCCACTCTATCGCCGTGGTCAGCCGGACTACCCGAGCACGGCCTTGTTGGCGCAGCTGGACGACCAGCAGCTGAATGCTGTGCTGGTCAGCAGCGGCGAAGGCTTCGCCCGTTTGCGCCAGTTGGCGGCGGATGACTGGCCGCAAGTGGCCCGCCGAGTAATGTTTGTGCCCAGCGCACGGGGTGTCGAGAAGGTTGTGGATTGTCGTGGCGCGAGCGCTGCGGCCCTGTTGGCGGCGTTGCGGGCAACCCCGCAGCCGGCCCCCTGATACAGAGGATGGATACGTGAGCGAAGCAGCCCCCGCGCAAGATGAAGTGCAAGTCGCCCCAGTGCAGAGCCCTACGCCTGCCACCGCGGCGCCCCGTGGTCGTGGTTTGGCCTCGTTGGCCCTAGTGCTGGCCGCTGCCAGTGCTGGTCTGGCGGGTTGGGGTGTCTGGCAGGTTCGTGTCTTGAATCTGCAAAGCGAGCAGCAGCGCGAGGTGCTGGAGCAGACCCGCAGTCAGAGTCAGACCTTGGTGCAGCGCGAGCAGAGCCTGAGTGCGCGGCTGGGGCAATTGCCTACGCCGGAGCAACTGGAAGAGCGGCGGCTGTTATTGGCCAGCGTGCAGGGTGATCAGCAGCGCCTCGGCCAGCGTCTGGACAATGTGTTGAATGCCAGCCGTCAGGATTGGCGTCTGGCTGAAGCCGAGCATCTGCTGCGCCTGGCCAGCCTGCGTCTGACCGCGTTGCAGGAAATCAACAGCGCCAAGGCCCTGGTGCAGGCCGCCGACCAGATTCTGCTGGAGCAGGATGATCCCGCATCTTTTGCCGCTCGCGCCGAGTTGACCAAGAGCCTAGAGGCGCTGCGCAGCCTGCAGCAGCCGGACCGCACTGGCATGTTCCTGCAACTGGGCGCCTTGCGCGAGCAAGTTGCCCAGCTCAACCCGCACGTGCCGGCATTTGTCGACAACGGTGGCGTGCTCGCCAGCTTGGCAGCCGAAGGTGATGGCAGCAGTTGGTGGGCCGAGTGGCTGGAACGGCTGTCGCATTACTTCCGTATCGATTTCAGCGCCGCCCAGGATATTCGCCCGGTGTTGTCCGGACAGAGCCTGGCGCAGGTGCGTCTGGCCTTGACCCTGGCTCTGCAGCAGGCCCAGTGGGGCGCCTTGAATGGCGATGGTGCTGTCTATCAAAAATCGTTGCAGCAGGCCCAAGGTGTGCTGGATGAGCAGTTCAATCAGGACAATCCGGCGGTACAGGCTTTGCGTGCCCGACTGGGTGAGCTGGTCACTCAGCCGGTAAGCGTCGGCATGCCGGATCTGACCGCAGCCATGACGGCGCTGCAGGCCTATGTGCAGCTGCGCGAGGCTGGCCCGGTGCCCACCGAGGCCCTGCCAGACGCCATTGTTGAGGACCCGCAGCCATGAAGCGCATTTTGCTGCTGACCCTGTTGGTGCTGCTGGCTCTGGCGGCGGGCGGCTATGCCGTGGTGCAGATTGAACAGCCTGGCTACGTGCTGGTGGCTTACAAAAGCTTCCGTTACGAGTCGAGTTTGTGGGGGACCTTGGTATTGCTGGCCAGCCTGTGGTTGCTGCTGTTCAGCTTGCGTCTGCTGTTTCGCCTGCTCACGGCGTCTGGTCGGGTGGTTAACCCTTGGTCGCGGCGCAACCGCACGCGCCGCGTCCAACTGTCTGCCGAACAAGGTCTGCTGGACCTGACCGAAGGCCGTTGGGAGCGAGCGCTGCGGCATTTGCGTCGCGCCGCCGAAGGTGATGCCCAGCCCTTGATGCATTACCTCGGTGCGGCTCGCGCCGCCCAGGAGTTGGGCCGCTACGAGGAAAGCGACAGTTTGCTGGAGCAAGCCTTGCGCCGTCAGCCGCAGGCAGAACTGGCGATTGCCCTGGCCCATGCTGAATTGCAGGTAGGCCGCGGTGAGGCTGCGGCCGCCCTGGAAACCCTGCAGGTGATGCGTGAGCGGCATCCGCGTCACCGCCAGGTGTTGCGCCAATTGCAGGCGCTGTATGAGCAGCAAGGCGATTGGTCGGCGTTGTTGGGTTTGTTGCCTGAGCTGCGTAAAAACAAGGCATTGAGTGACGCTGCACTGCTGGAGCTGGAGCAGCGTGCCTGGCGTGGGCGCCTGGCTGACGCCGGTCGCAGTGGCTTGAATGCTGGCGAAGCGGCGTTGCAACCGCTGAGACAGGCTTGGCAGCAACTGACCAGTGCCCAGCGCAACGACCCGCAGCTGTTGCTGGCCTACGCCGAGCAGTTGCGCGCGCTGGGGGCTGAAGCTGAGGCCGAAGAGGTGTTGGGTAAGGCGCTCAAGCGTCAGTACGACCCCCGCCTGGTGGCGCTGTACGGCGAGCTGGATGGCGCTGATCCGACGCGTCAGTTGCATGCGGCCGAAAGTTGGCTCAAACAGCAGCCCGCAGATGCCGAGCTGCTGCTGGCGCTGGGCCGCTTGTGTCTGCGCAATCGCCTGTGGGGCAAGGCGCGCGATTACTTCGAGGCGAGTCTGGGCCAGGTCCGCAGTGCCGTAGCCTGTGCCGAGCTGGCGCGACTGCTGGCCCATCAGGGCGAAGTGGCACGCAGCAATGAGTTGTTTCAGGAAGCCCTGGGCCTGCAGCAGCAAGGTCTGCCTGATCTGCCCTTGCCCGCTTGATAGGCTGCGCTGCGCTATCGGACGACCGGTGGTGTAGCGCGGATAGCGACCTTGTTCCGGGCAGGTTTACGCCTTGCCCGGTGCAGGTGCTTTCCTCTACCGTAGCCGCCTCTTAACTATTCCACGGAGCCGTCATGTCACCGGCCAGCCCGCGTTCGCGATTTCTGTTTGCCTTTCTCGCCTGCGTTGCCATCATGGGCGGCGCGCTCTATCTGGAGCATGTGCTCGGTCAGCAGCCATGTCCGTTGTGCATCATTCAGCGGGTCTGCGTGATCGTTTTCGGCGTGGTCTGCTTGCTGGCTGCTGTACATGCGCCAGGTCGTGGAGGACAGCGTGGTTATGCCGGGCTGGCTGGGCTGGCAGCACTGATTGGCGCTGGCACGGCGGGTCGGCAGGTGTGGCTGCAGAACATTCCTGCGGATGAGTTGCCGGCTTGTCTGCCGAGCTTCGATTACATGCTGGAGGCCCTGCCGTTTCAGGAAATCATCCGTCTGGTGCTGCACGGGTCGGCCGATTGCGCCGAAGTCAATTGGACCCTGCTGGGCATGAGCATTCCTGAATGGAGCCTGTTGGCGTTTGCCGGCATGTTGCTGTTTACCGGCTACCAATTGTTGCGCCGCGCTTGATCTAGAGCAGCTTAGGGACCGTGCTTCTGCGCCCCTGGCGGCGTATGCTGGAGCTTCTGCGAGGCGTCTTGGCCGGGTGGTCAGAGATTAAACGCACGTATGAAAGTTTCTCTGGAGGGTGCCTTGCTGGCACCGCGAGGCGAGCATAATCTGGCTCGCGTATGCCGCCGGAAAACTGCCGTTTGGGTGGCGTCTTCCCAGGTTCGGCGCTGGAGCGACAAAAGCTCGTCTCGCCGCCGTCCCTAGAACAGAAAATCAAATAACGGGAAGTGAGGTTGTCATGCTTGAAAGCTGTCAGAACGCCCAAGAGCGTTGGGGTGGGGTTCACCTGCTGATCGATCGCTGGTTGCAGGAGCGCCATGAACTGGTCAAGGCCTTCGCCGTCCTCAATGAAGCGACACCAGCCCCCGCTGCAAATGCGGCTGACGTGCAACGCTTCTGCGAAATACTGGTCGACTACGTGTCGGCAGGGCATTTCGAAGTCTACGAACAGCTCACCAACGAAGCCAAAGCCTTTGGCGACGAACGTGGTCTTGAGCTGGCCAAACAGATCTATCCGCGCATCGAAGCCATTACCGAAGTGGCGCTGGCCTTCAATGACCATTGTGATACTGGCACCAGCTTTGACAGCGCTACGCTGCACGCTGAATTGAAGCGCCTGGGGCAGTTGCTGCATGAGCGTTTCGAGCTGGAAGACTGCTTGATCGAAGTGTTGCATAACGCCCATCAGCAACAGGCGGTTGCTGCTGTCTGAGTGTTGCGCGCCGCCTTAGTCGGCGGTTCCCAGCAGTTCTATCTCGAAGACCAAGGGTGTGTAAGGGGCTATCAAGTCTCCCGCACCCTCGGCGCCGTAAGCCTGGGCTGAAGG
>NKIE01000165.1 GCA_002256055.1 Pseudomonas sp. PGPPP3
CGCACCCGCGCACTGCGCCAGTTCACCATCGGCCACGTGCGCCATCGCCTGGTAGCCAAGGTGGAAATCATCGACAACGGCCCAGGCATTCCAACTGAACTGCAAGACACCATCTTTTATCCCATGGTCAGTGGCCGCGCCGACGGCACCGGCCTCGGCCTGGCCATCACCCAGAACATCATCAGTCAGCATCAAGGTCTGATCGAGTGCGAAAGCCATCCCGGCCACACCGTATTCTCGATCTTCCTGCCGCTGGAACAAGGAGCCGTTTCGTCATGAGTCGCACTGAAACCGTCTGGATCGTCGACGACGACCGTTCCATCCGTTGGGTACTGGAAAAGGCCCTGCAGCAGGAAGGCCTGACCACCGTCAGCTTTGAAAACGCCGACAGCGTGATGCAGCGCCTGAGCCGCCAGCAGCCGGATGTGATCATCTCCGACATCCGCATGCCCGGCTCCAGCGGCCTCGACCTGCTGGCCAGGCTGCGCGAGCAGTACCCACGCCTTCCGGTGATCATCATGACCGCCCATTCGGACCTCGACAGCGCCGTGGCCTCCTACCAGGGCGGTGCCTTCGAGTACCTGCCCAAGCCGTTCGACGTTGACGAAGCGGTGTCGCTGGTCAAGCGCGCCCTACAGCATGCGCAAGAACAGCAAAGCCTGGCAGCCCCGGCCGAAGTCGCGCGCACCCCGGAAATCATCGGTGAAGCGCCGGCCATGCAGGAGGTGTTCCGCGCCATCGGCCGCCTCAGCCACTCCAACATCACCGTACTGATCAACGGCGAGTCAGGCACCGGCAAAGAGCTGGTCGCCCACGCCCTGCACCGCCACAGCCCGCGCGCCAGCTCGCCGTTTATCGCACTAAACATGGCGGCCATTCCCAAAGACCTGATGGAATCCGAGCTGTTCGGCCACGAAAAAGGCGCCTTTACCGGCGCGGCCAACCAGCGCCGTGGGCGCTTCGAACAAGCCGACGGCGGCAGCCTGTTTCTCGATGAAATCGGCGACATGCCCGCCGACACCCAGACGCGCTTGCTGCGCGTGCTGGCCGATGGCGAGTTCTACCGGGTCGGCGGCCACACGCCGGTCAAGGTCGACGTACGCATCATCGCCGCCACCCACCAGAACCTGGAAAGCCTGGTACAGGCCGGCAAGTTCCGTGAAGACCTGTTCCACCGCCTCAACGTCATCCGCATCCATATCCCGCGTCTGGCCGACCGCCGCGAAGACATCCCGACCCTCGCCCGTCACTTCCTCGCCCGCGCCGCGCAAGAGTTGTCCGTCGAACCCAAGCTGCTCAAGGTGGAAACCGAGGAATACCTGAAGAACCTGCCTTGGCCGGGCAACGTGCGGCAGATGGAAAACACCTGTCGCTGGATCACAGTCATGGCCTCCGGTCGCGAAGTGCATATCGACGACCTGCCCCCTGAGCTGCTGACCCAGCCCCAGGAACTGTCGCCGGTGAGCAACTGGGAACAGGCCCTGCGCCACTGGGCCGACCAATCCCTGGCCCGCGGCCAGACCAACCTGCTGGACAGCGCCGTACCGACCTTCGAGCGGATCATGATCGAAACCGCCCTCAAGCACACCGCCGGCCGCCGCCGCGACGCTGCCCTGCTGCTGGGCTGGGGCCGCAACACCCTGACCCGCAAGATCAAGGAACTGGGGATGAAAATCGACGGCGACGAAGACGACGGCGACGAGTAGCCAACGCACGTCAAGAAAACGGGCCCTGCGGGGCCCGTTTTCATTGGAGCAGCGCATTCATCCGCAGCCACGCTCACAAAGGCATCGACCAACCCTTTGCTCCACCACGATGCACACCCTGCCCACCGCGCACCCTCGGGGGTCAGATACAACGCCAGCAGAAGCCTTGCACGCCGAGCTTAAAACACCCGCAGCCCTTTATTTACAGGGCCCGCAAGCAATGCAGTAAAACTGGCATACAGCCTGCATAGGCTCAAGTAATCCCAGTTTTGGGGACCTTGGTACAGGCAGGCCGGGGATTCCCCTCTTTTACACCCCCAACAAAAAGGCCACCTTCACAGGTGGCCTTTTTGCTTTCTAGCGATCTAGCGGTACAACTCACGGCGGAAGATCAAAGGCTTTGGCCCCTTATAGATACCGAAGGTGGCCAAGCCACGTGCCGCCGAACGGCTCACACCGTCCCAGGGGTACTGCAACCAGGCCGGTGCCGATTGGAAGCTGACCTGCACCGACCCATCGTTGCCGCTGCCCGGCGCGCTCAATAACAACATGTGCTGAGCAGGATTGAGCGGCCAGTTCAAAGTGGGCGTGGTTTCCCCTGCCGCCAAGCCGGCTGTGTACTGATCCAGTAGCGGCGCGCCCAGCACGGCAGCGGTGGTGCAGGTGTCCAAACCCTCGAACTGGAAACTCCCCCCCGCCGCGCTTTGCCAGCTTTCCAGCACAATCGGCAAGCCTAAGCTTTGCAGCTCGGAGCCATGGGCATTGTCGATGCGCAGGCGTCCCAGGCGAACTTCACTGCCCGGCGCATCGGCAAAGTCATAGGCAAAGCCCTGACAGGCAGCCCCATTGCCGTGGCAGGCCCCATCCGAATCGGTCAACGCCGTCGCTGCAAAGCTCTGTTGAAGCCTTGCGGTGAAGGGATAATCATCGCTGCCAGGCAGCAAGCCGGGGTTATAGAGCAGTTGCTCATTGCTCCAGCGGTAGCGGCGGACACCATTGCCGTCACCGACACCTTCCTGCAACAAACTGGCAGTGCCCTGACTAGCAAGACGGGCATCGAGACCGGCAATCCCGGTCACCGAGCTGTAACTGCCGACCGCAGGGGTAGACAAGCGCCAGAAGTCACCACGGTCGTAGTTTGTGGTGACGTTGCCGCCCCGGTTGTAGGCGGTAATCGTCAGCGTCGGCTCGCGACCGGCAGCAAAACCCATGGGTTGCCCTTGGTAGCTGAACGCACTGCCGCAACTCGGCGTCAGGCTGGCGTCCCCCGCTGCACCGAGATAGGCCGGGATAAAGCGTCCGACCAGTCCGCTGGTACCACCGCTGACCGTTTCGCCGAAATAGCTGACTGTTGGGGTAGCGCTAAGACGAAACACGCCAACCTCGGAGATGGCCGTATCAACGCTCGTCTGACTACCCAACAGGTGGTCATAGTCGCCAGGGCTCAGCGCACCGGCAACACCGTCACTCGGTGCGACCACGGCGCTGGTCAGAGTGATATCGCCCATCTGGAAGTTAGGTGTTGGCGGGTTGTCAGCAAGAGCCGCAGCCGTCAGGGCCTCACCATCGCTCTGCCAACGCACAGCCTTGATCCGCAGGGTAAAAGGATCACCGGCACGGCGTACGGCGCTAGGGGAGCCCTCTTCATACGGCGGGCAGTTGATGCCCGCCGTACAACCACTAGTTGTATTGGTCTCAAGCAGCAAACCATAGGGTTTGCTAACAAACTGATCGGCGCCATTCAGCACCAGGCCCTCGTCCCCATTGTCCGCATTGCCGCTGTACCGGGCGCTCAGGTTTAGCAAGCCGGCGTCGTCGTAACGCACCGTTAGCGGAGCAGTACCGGTGCTGTCGAAGTTCAGATTGACGCTCACTGGCGTTGCGCGAACATCGCTCGCGTTGACCACCACTGGTTGGGTACCGCTGGTGGGGTTGGCGTAGGCCGATGTGAAGCTGACGCTGCGGGTGACATTGGCAAAGGCCGGCACGCACTGCAGGGCATCGTCTGACTTACGCACCGCGCTGATGGTTGCCGGCGTCGGTTTGGCCGCCAGCAGGTTGGGAACCTGCAACAGCAGACCACTGTCGGCGTAGTTAATCTGACAACCTGTGGTCGAGCAGACGGTCTGGCTGTTGGGCTTGGTTGTAGGCACAGAGGATTGCGCAGCCAACGCCACGCTACTTGCGGTTGGCACGCGCAATTGCGCCAGCGCCGAGCCCCCACTGAACGTGATGGTACTGCCGCTAAAGGTGGCAGGTGCGGTGGCAGTCCAGTAACTGACCGGGCTCAGGGTGACACTGACCGGATTGGTATAAAGACTGCTGCAACTGCTGTTCAGGCAGGCACGAATGCTCACAGGCTGCGGGTTACAGGGCAGCGCGCTGGCCGTGTAGATGAACTCGAAGTGGTCGATCTGCTGGCCGATAGGATTGATATCGGTGGCACAGACCTGCAGTTCGTCCAGCTCGTGAATATTGGTCGAACCACCGGTGGAGCCCGTCAGCGACAGGTAGAAGTCGCTGGGCAACGGCGCCTGGCTGTTGATCGCCGCCAACACGTTGACCGCGTTGAGGCCAGACAACACAGCGAAACCAGCGCCGCTATCACGCTCTACGGTGACCCGCGCCTCGTTGCTGAAGCGACCATCTACGGTGATACGGTAAGTGTGTCCGGGGGCTGCCGAAGTGCTGGCGGCACTGTCAATGCCTGGATTGAGATTGGCTAACGTACCGGCAATGTAGCGATATCCAACAACAGCGGAGCCAGAGCCGCGAATAGCCACGGAGTCGGCTCGCTGACCGACACCACCCGGCCCGCCTTCGGAGGAGAAGTTACCGTATTCATCAATACCCACCCCCAGCCAGCCGCCAGCAAAGCCAGGGTTGGCCGCATCGCCACGGGTGCCATAGCCCAGCGGGCCACCGAAGGCGCCCGGCTGTGGCGTCACCGTAGCATCCGACAACACCACGGCCATGCCATCGGCGCCACTGCCGCTGTAGGCGTAATGCTTGAACTGCACCTGAATATAGTTGCCCGCGGCCGGAAACAGACGCTGCAGGGTGGATGAGGTCGATACGTTGCCCTGATTACTGGTCAGGCGCATGCGCTGGCTACTGACCGTAGGCGTAAACGACGTAGCGCCACGACTGGCCACCGCCCAGTCGTCACCCAGGCTGCCATCATCGAAGTTGTCGTTGAAGCACTGCAAGCTCAACGCACACTCGTGTCGCTCCGCCACCAGAGCGCTGATCTGCGCATCACTGAGCGCACCGTTATAGATGCGCAGCTCGTCCAGTTCGCCATTGAAGTTACGCCCTGCCGTACCTTGGTCAGCGCCCAGCTGCAGGGGATCACCATTGGCCAGTGGTGTACCACTGAAACTGGCCTGGCCGGCCAAGGTGCCGTTGATATAGATGCGCTGCTCACCCGGCGCATAACGGATCAGCACATGGCTCCACTGCCCCACCGTTAATGCCGTGGTGCTGTTGAACTCGTTGGTGGCACCGGCGGTGGTCTGCCACCACCAGTTGATAGTGCCGCTGGGATTGAGGTGAAACTCGTAGTTCTCATCCTTAGACAGGATGCTCATCAGCCCCGAGGTAGGTAGCGTGCGCGGTTTGACCCACAGGCCGATGGTAAAGCTGCCCTGCAGGTCGAGCAGGTTGTTGTCGGCCCGCTGCACGTACTGGCTGGAAGCGCTGTTGAACGTGCCATAGCCGCAGGTGCCCTGGGCATTGACCTGCGGCAGGGCCGGCGAGGTACGCGCCGTGCTGGCGCTATTCAGCACAGTACCGTGCAAGGCGTTTCCAGAGGCATCCAGCACCTCACCGGCCGCGCCGGTCCAACTGCTTTCGTCGAGGGACCAACTGACAGTAGGCACCACGACTGCCGGTTTGATTGCCCAGGCTTGAGCGCCCCAGTCGTCGCTCGTGCTGGATGCCGCAGCACGAATCGGCGTGTAACTACCGGGACTGGCCTGCAGGGCACTTACCATCAACAGCGCAGGGCCATTAGCGTTATTACTTTGCGAGTCATGAACACCTGTGGCCGGGCTGTCGGCAACCAGTGCCGCATTGCTGTTACCACGATTAGAGCCGAAAGCTGCCAGCACCAGGCTATCGGCGCTCAACACCGTCAACGCCGCCGTGTTCGGACTGGCACTGCGACCACTATTGAAGACCGTGCCATTGTCGATGGGGGCGCTGCTATTGAAGGTTCCGCTGCTGATTGCCAACATCGCCCCACCGTTGCGCCCAGACGCACTTAACGTCCAGGAAAAGCTGTTCGCGCCAACCGCCGTCGCCAAGCGCCAGTACACCGCCTGACGAAAATTTGTACCGTTCGCCGTATTCACCAGCAGCGTCCAACCGCCGGGGGCCGTGATAGTCGAGCCACTATTCACCGCAACCTGAGCGATCAGCAAATCACCAACCACGGTAGATGCCGGCGAGCTGATGGTTACCGTTGAGCTGTTGGCGAACACCGGCGTGATAGTGGCGCGCACCACTGGCGTCGCCTGCGCAAGGCTGCAGAGCAAGCTCGTAATAACCAAACCGAGCTGCGCGAGACGACGCAACGTCACGAAGCGCGGCAGCATCAACAAATTACTCATACGCCGCCACCCTGCACCCTGCTGGCATCACTCGGTAGATCGAGGAGCACACCGCTGTGCGGTTTGACGATGCTGGAAGC
>NKIE01000166.1:0-4073 GCA_002256055.1 Pseudomonas sp. PGPPP3
GGTCTTCAGCGACGCCATTGACCTTCTCCAGCGCCTGGTAGATCGGCACGGTACCGATTGGCACCGGCGAGTTGCGGATGATCCACTCGCGGGTTTCGTGGATGTGCTTGCCGGTGGACAGATCCATCACGGTGTCCGAGCCCCAACGAATGCCCCAGGTCAGCTTGGCGACTTCTTCTTCAATGGAAGAACCCAGCGCCGAGTTGCCGATGTTGCCGTTGATCTTCACTAGGAAGTTACGGCCGATGATCATCGGCTCCAACTCGACGTGGTTGATGTTGGCCGGAATGATGGCGCGGCCACGGGCGATTTCTTCGCGCACGAACTCCGCGGTGATTTCTTTCGGCACGCTGGCGCCGAAGCTCTGGCCGGCGTGCTGAGCGGTCAACAGGCCAGCGGCACGGGCCTCTTGCAGCTTCATGTTTTCGCGGATGGCAACGTACTCCATCTCGGCGGTGATGATGCCTTGGCGGGCGTAGTGCATCTGGCTGACGTTGGCGCCTGGCTTGGCCTTGCGCGGGTTGCGCACGTGGGCGAAACGCATGGCGGTCAGTTCAGGGTCAGCCAGGCGTTCGAGGCCGAAGTTGGAGCTCAGGCCGTCGAGCAATTCGGTGTCGTTACGATCATTGATCCAGGCCGAACGCACATCGGCCAGACCTTTGCGCACATCAATAGTCACTGCCGGGTCGGTGTACGGGCCGGAGGTGTCATACACCAGCACCGGCGCATTGGCTTCGGCGCCAAAATCGGTGGAGGTGTCATCCAGACTGATCTGGCGCATCGGCACCCGAATGTCGGGGCGCGAACCCTGCACATAGATTTTTTCTGAACGCGGAAACGGCTGGACCGATTGCTGGTCAACCTGGGCGCTTTCACTGAGATTTTTTTCTTGTGCACTCATCACGGGACTCTCCACAACTGCAGCCGGGGCAAGAATTGTCGGAGTCAACCTGAGGGCTTGGGGCGCCGGAGACGACGCGAGAGGTCTCGTTACGGGCACAGGGCCATCGACGAGAAATCTTGTTCCCTACGCAGGCGTTAACCTGATCAGGTTCAACGGGATCCGAAACATTTCGATCTCAGCCTCGACACAAGGCACCCCGACAAGAACCCAGCCAGTCTAATCAAGGCCGACGGAGAACACCAACCGACTAATGTAGGTGGCGGGGTATTTCGTCGGCCGGGCCAACAGCGCAATTGTTCCCGCAAAGCAACATAGCTTGTTGCAAACTGGCCCCACGGCGTTAATAGTGCGTCTTGACCCTTGTGGCAGTGCCGCTTAGCCTTGCCCATTACCGCCTAATCCAGGATTACCGCATGTTGCGCAGACTTTCTCTGGCCATTGCCGTGGCTGCCGCCACCAGCACATCGGCCTGGGCAGCAGAAGCTCCCCTCTCCGCCAAGACTGACCTGATTTCCGTCTATCAGGAAGCCGCCAAGAACAACGCTGCACTGGCCGCCGCCCGTGCCCAGTACATGGCGCGCAAGGAAGTGGTGCCGCAGGCACGCGCGGCCTTGCTGCCCAACCTGTCGGCCACCGGCACGGTGCAAGACACCCGCACCAGCATCGATTCGGTAGAGACGCCGCTAGGCTCCAGCTCGCCGGCCAGCTCGCGCAGCGGCAACAGCTACCAGGCCAACCTCAGCCAGCCGCTGTTCAACGCAGCCGCCTGGTTCCAGCTGAAAGCGGCGGAGTCCACCAGCCAGCAAGCCAGCCTGGAGTTCTCGGCCACCGAGCAGGACCTGATCCTGCAAAGCGCTCAGGTGTACTTCAATATTCTGCGCGCCCAGGACGGCCTGGCCACCAGTAAGGCCGAAGAAGCCGCCTTCAAGCGCCAACTGGACCAGTCCAATGAACGCTTCGACGTGGGCCTGTCGGACAAGACCGACGTGCTCGAATCGCAAGCTGGTTACGACACCTCCGTGGCCAACCGAATCATTGCTCAGCAGCAAGTGGACGATGCCTTCCAGGCCCTGACCACCCTGACCAACCGTGATTACAGCTCAGTGGATGGCATGCGCCACAGCCTGCCGATCCTGCCGCCGACGCCGAGCGACGCCAAAGCCTGGGTCGACACCGCCGCCCAGCAGAACCTGCGCCTGCTCTCCAGCAACTACGCCGTGGACGCCGCCGACGAAAGCCTGCGTCAAAGCAAATCCGGCCATGCGCCGACTGTCACCGCGGTGGCCAGCTATGGCAAAGGCGACAACGACAACTTCGGCTTCAACAACCAGTCCGACGCCATTCGCTATGGCAGCGATGTGGCGCAAGGCCAAATCGGCCTGCAACTCAACGTGCCGATCTTCAGCGGCGGCCTGACCAGCTCGCAAGTGCGCCAGTCCTACGAACAGCTCAATCAAAGTGAGCAGTCGCGCGAGCAGTTGCGCCGCGAAGTGGTACAGAACACCCGCAACCTGTACCGTGCCGTAACCTCGGACGTGCAACAGGTACAAGCGCGCAAGCAGTCGGTGATCTCCAACCAGAGCTCACTGGAAGCGACCCAGATCGGCTACCAGGTTGGCACCCGCAACATCGTCGACGTACTCAACGCTCAGCGCGCCCTGTACACCTCGGTACGCAACTACAACGACGCGCGCTATGGCTACATCCTAGACAACCTGAGCCTCAAGCAAGCCGCCGGCACCCTCAGCCCGGCCGACCTGGAAGCCCTCGCCGCCTTCCTCAACAAAGACTACAACCCGGACACCGACTACCTGCCGCCAGACCTGGCCAAGGCCGCCGAAGCCCAGCTACGCGGCGATCCCAACTACTGATCGCCAGCCAATAAAAAACCCGCCATGTGCGGGTTTTTTATTGGCTGCTGTGAAGACAGCGGTGCGATATGACGATAAAGCTAGCCGGCGCAGCGCCGAGCAAATCGCGGCACTAGCGGGGCAGCAAGCGCTGCACGCCACTCAGCAGCCGCTGCAAGGCGCCCTGGTTGGCCTTGAGCACTGCCAGCCCGGCGGTGGCCATGGCGGCGGCCTGCTGCGGCTCGGCAAACAGGCGCACCAGGGTCGCGGCTAGCGCCTCGGCGTCGGCCACCTCGGCCAGGGCGCCAGCACTGCGCAACAGCCCGGCGATTTCCAGGAAGTTGAACAGGTGCGGTCCGCTCAACACCGGCAAACCCAGCGCCGCCGGCTCAAGCAGGTTATGCCCGCCGTTGGCCACCAGGCTGCCGCCGACAAACGCGCAATCAGCCAGGGCGTACAGCAACAGCAGCTCGCCCATGGTGTCACCCAGCAACACCTGGGTCGCGGCGTCCGGGGCTTCGCCCAGGGCGCGCCGGCACGTGGTAAAGCCTTCTTTCACGCACAGCTGCTGGACGCTGGCGAACCGCTCGGGATGACGCGGCACCAGAATCAGCAAAGCCTGCGGCTGCTGCTGGAGCAGCAAACGATGGGCGGCGAGCACGCTCTCGTCTTCGCCGGCATGGGTGCTGGCGGCGATCCACACCGGACGCTGCACAGTATTCCAAGCGGCGCGCAGGGCCTGGGCCTGGGCCAGCAGCTCGGGCTCGATGCGCAGGTCGAACTTGATCGAGCCGGTCACCTCGACACACTCAGGCCGTGCACCCAGGGCAAGAAATCGTTCGGCCTCGGCGGCGCTCTGCACCGCGTTCAAACTCAGCTCGGCCAGCATCGGCGCGGTCAATTTGGCAAAGCGCGCATAACCCCGCGCCGAGCGCTCGGACAGCCGCGCATTGGCCAGCACCACCGGCACGCCGCGCTTGGCGCATTGGTGAATATGGTTAGGCCACAGCTCGGTTTCCATGATCAACGCCAGTTGCGGCTGCAGGCGGCGAATAAAGCGTGCCGCCGCCCAGGGCAGGTCGTAGGGCAAATAGCAGTGCTGCACCTGATTGCCGAACAGCGCCTGAATGCGCTCGGAACCGGTCGGCGTCATGCAGGTAATGGTGATCGGCAGCGCCGGATAGCGCGCTAGCAGCTCACGCACCAGCGGCGCGGCGGCAATGCTTTCACCCACCGATACGGCATGGATCCAGATACCGCCGGGTTTGAGCGGCGGCAAACCAAAGGCAAAGCGCTCCAGCAGGCGGCGGCTATAGGCC
>NKIE01000166.1:4083-6389 GCA_002256055.1 Pseudomonas sp. PGPPP3
CCCGCTGGCGGCGGCTATCGGCCGGCGCGCGCCAGGCACGCCAGAGCAGGCGCAGCGCAATAAGCGGCAGGGCGAGGTGAAACAACAGGTTGTACAGGGCTCTATTCATGGGCGCAGTTTACTGAGTTCGCCGCGCGGATGCAGGTGCGCAACACTTAGCCAATCGCTTGCAGATGTTCGGCAAAGCGTTCGGCCAACCACACGACAGCGGGGCCGTGGGCTTCATCGCGGCGGCAGACCAATTCCACCACCAGCGGCGGCGGGGTCCAGTCGCTGCGCAGTTCGACCAGTTGCTGCTGATAGGTCGGATACTGCAGCACATGGCGCGGCAGCCAGCCCCAGCCGAGGTTGCGCATCAGCAGTTCGGCCATGGTGTAGAAACTGTCGGTGCGCCAGACCGACGGACTAATCTGCTCACCGCCGGGGTAGTGGCTGTCCTGCGGCGCCATCAACAGTTGCCGATGCCGGGCCAGCTCGCGGCGATCGACATAGCTGGCCGTCGCCAAGGCATGGCCGACGCCGCATACGGTGACCATTTCAATCGCGCCCAAGCGTTGGCGTTCCAGCGCTTCGGGCATACGCTCGTGGTGAAACAGCAGGCCAAGGTCGGCGCGGCGTTCCAGCAGTTTGCGCGCCACCTCGCCTTGGGCGCCACTGGCCAGCTGCACTTCGAGCAGGGGGAACTGCTGAGCCAGTGCTTCCAGGCTGTCGAGAACCGGCTGATAAGGCATGGCTTCGTCCTGAGCCAGACGCAAGATCACTTCTTCGCCGCGCACCAGCCCCTGGGCCCTTCCTTCCATGCGCTCGCACTGACGCAAAATTTCCCGAGCCTCCTCCAGCAGCGTCACCCCGGCAGTGGTCAGGCGTGGCTGGCGGCCGCTGCTGCGCTCGAACAACAGCAAGCCCAGATCCGCCTCCAACAAGGCAATGGCATTGCTCACCGCCGATTGGGCGCGCTGTAGATCGCGGCCTACAGCGGAGAACGAACGGCCCTCGGCAATGCGCACAAACAAGCTCAACTGCTCAAGGTTCCACCGCATAGCAATCTCCAATACAGATAGGTAATAACTTTACCCCATCACGTAAACGCCTAGAATCGCCGCTCTAGCAAAGGAGTACTGCAACATGTCTGGCTACTTGTTACTTGGCATCGCCATCGCAGCCGAAGTGGTCGCCACCACCTCAATGAAAGCCCTGGACGGCTTCAACAAGCCCCTGCCGCTGTTGCTTGTGGTGTGTGGTTACGGCCTGTCGCTGTGGCTGTTGTCGATCGTGGTGAAGACCATCCCAATTGGCGTGGCCTATGCGGTGTGGTCGGGCATGGGCATTGTGCTGGTGAGCATTGCCGCACTGTTTATCTATGGGCAAAAACTCGACTGGCCGGCGATGCTGGGCATGAGCATGATTGTCGGTGGCGTGATGGTGATGCAGTTGTTCTCCAGCACCGCCGGGCATTAAGCCGGGGTTATACTGCCGGCCTGTTTTTCCGAGCAAGGCACTCTGCGCTATGACCCAGGCCCTCTCCACGGACGTATTGATCGTCGGCGGCGGTATCGCCGGCCTCTGGCTGCATGCGCGTTTGCGCCAGCTCGGCTACGCCAGCCTGCTGGTGGAAAGCGCCAGCCTCGGCGGCGGGCAGAGCGTGAAATCTCAAGGCATCATCCACGGCGGCGCCAAGTACGCCCTGCACGGCGCGCTAACCGGCGCCTCGGAAGCGATTGCCGACATGCCCAGGCGTTGGCGCGAAGCCCTGAGCGGCAGCGGCGAGCTGGACCTGCGCGGCGTGCGCGTGCTGTCCGAGGCCCACTACCTGTGGTCGCCAGGCACCCTGGCCGGCAATCTCACCAGTTTCTTCGCCAGCAAGGCGGTGCGCGGCCGGGTTGATCAGGTCAAAGGCAGCGAACTGCCGCCGGCGCTGCAACACCCCAAATTCAAGGGCAAGGTCTATCGCCTGGCCGAACTGGTCCTCGACGTGCCGAGCCTGATCGCGCGCCTGGCCGAACTGGCCGGCAACAGCCTGCTAAGTGGTACGCAGATCGAACCGCTGCGTGAACAGGAGACCCTCGCTGGCCTGCGCGTCGATGGCCGTGAGATCCGCGCACAACGCATCGTTCTCAGCGCCGGCGGCGGCAATGCCGAACTGCTCAAGCAACTCGGCATCAGTCAGCCCACCCAGCAATTGCGCCCACTGCATATGGTACTGGCCAAGGGCCCGGTGCTGAAGCCGCTGTACGCCCACTGCCTGGGCGGTGGAACCAAGCCCCGGGTAACGGTCACCACCCATCCGGCGGCCGACGGCCAATGGG
>NKIE01000167.1 GCA_002256055.1 Pseudomonas sp. PGPPP3
AGCACCGCTTCTATGGCGAACAGCTCTCCACCGAGTTGGGTATGCGCCATGACAAGAACCAAGACTTCGGCAGCGAGAACACCTGGAACGGCGCCCTGACCGTCCCGGTCAATAACAACCACGAAGCGATCCTGTCCTACAGCGAAGGCTTCCGCGCACCGACCTTCAACGACCTCTACTACCCGGACTTCTGCTCGTTCGGCACCTGCTACCCATCGGCCAACCCGGACCTGACCCCGGAGCATTCGAAAACCTACGAAGCACAATGGCGCAGCCGCTTCAGTGCCGCCACGCAACTGGAACTGTCGCTGTATCGCACCGACCTGAAAGACGCCATCGTGCTGGATCAGGACTACATCCCGCAGAACATCCAGACCGCCCGCATCAACGGCTTCGAAGCCGCCCTGGCCCAGCGCCTGGGTGATTGGCAGGCCAACCTGGCCCTAGGCCTGATTGACCCGCGCGATCGTGACACTGGCCATACCCTGCAGCGCCGCGCCAAACGCACGCTGACTCTGGACCTCGATCGCCAGTTCGGCGCGTTCTCCACCGGTGCCACCTGGCGTGCCGTTGCCGGCCGTTATGACGATGCCGCCAACACCGCTGAACTGGGTGGTTATGGCCTGTTAGCGGTGCGTGCCGGCTGGCAGGCGAGCAAGGAAGTGGGCTTCGAGGTCAAGCTCAACAACCTGCTGGATAAGGATTATGCCGCCGCCCCCTACACCTACGGCTTCCCCAGCCAGCGTGACAACTACAACACCGAGGGCCGCACCGCCCTGTTCGCCGTAAGCTGGACGCCGCAGTTGTAACTAGCGCGCCCCCGCCAGTCGCTCACACAACTGCGCAGTGGCCTTGAGCATCTGCAGGCTGGGGCGCTCAAGGCCACGGTCGGGGATCACCCAGACCTGGCCGTGCTGCACCGCCTGCAGTTGTGGCCAGGCCTGCCAGGCGGGCAACAACTGCGCCTCGCTGACCAGAATCACCTCAGGGTTGCGCGCCAGCACGGCTTCGAGGCTGATTTGCGGGGCCGCTAGGGGCAGGTCGGCAAACAGGTTCTGCGCCCCACAGACGCGCAAAGCGTCGGAAATGATCTGTTCGCCCCCCAAGGTATACAAGGGCTTGTCCCACACCTGATAGAACACCCGCAACGGCGTCGGGCGCTGATAGCGCGCGCGTAAACGAGCCAACTCCGCACGCATCTGTACGGCCAGTTGGCGGCCCCGCTCGGCACGGCCGACGCGCGCACCCAGCTCGGCCACCTGGCTCGCCAGTTGTTCCAGGCTATGGGGTTCGGCCTCGTACAGGGGTATGTGCAAGTCGCGTAATTGCTGGCGCTGGGCGGCGTTGATGCTGTCCGGCCAGAGCAACACCAAGTCCGGCTGCAGACTCAATAGGGTTTCGAACTCAAGCTGTCCGGGCTCACCCACCGAGGGCAAGGCCGCCAGCGCCGCAGGCCGCTCACCCAGGGCGCCGACCAACTGTTCGGCCGCGCCCAACTCCAGCATCAGTTCAGTCAGCGACGGCGCCAGACTGACCACCCGCTGCTGCGCCTGCACCGGCAGAACCAGCACACAGAGCAGCAGCGCAAGCAGGCGCATCAGCCGAGCTGACGAGGAATGCGGTACAGGTACAACAGCACCAGGCTGGACAGCGCCAGCAGCATCAGCGGCAAGGCCGGCAGACCGGCAAAGACCGCCAGGGCGGCGATCCAGGCGGGCAAGGCGGCGCCAACAAAGGCCAGGCGACGGATGCCTGCCAAGGCAACCCAGGCGGCGGGTTCGTCCGGCGTATCCAGGGCTTTCTCGGTGGCAATCAGGCCATGCTTGAAGCGATGAAACAGCGGCAGGCTGACAAACATTGAGGCCAAGCCGGCGATAAACAGCGGCATGGCCAGCAGCGACGAGGCGCGCTCGGCGGCAAACAGGGCATTGAGCAACAACAACGGCGCCAGGGTCACCAGCACTTGCCACCACCAGGCCAGGGCCAGACGGCGGCGCACTTCATTGCGGGTCACGCCTTGGGCTCCAGCTCGACCTCGCCCTGATGCAGGCTGCCGAGCATATGGCCGAGCTTGCCGGCCTTGGTGGCGAGGTACTTCTTGTTGAACGGATTCTGCCCGGCCTGCAATGGCACCCGGCTGGCGACGCGCAGACCATAATGCTCAAGGGCTTTGACCTTGCGCGGGTTGTTGGTCATCAGCTTGATGGCGCTGATGCCGAGGTGCTCCAGCATCGGCTGGCAGATGGCGTAGTCACGCTGATCGGCGCCGAAGCCCAGACGCTCGTTGGCTTCGACGGTATCGGCGCCGCCATCCTGCAGCTCGTAGGCGCGGATCTTGTTCAGCAGGCCAATGCCACGACCTTCCTGGCGCAGATACAGCAGCACGCCGCGGCCTTCATCGGCAATCGCTTGCAGGGCCGCTTGCAGTTGCGCACCGCAATCACAACGCAGGCTGAACAGGGCATCGCCAGTCAGGCATTCGGAATGCAGACGCCCGAGTACCGGGGCGCCATCGCTGAAGTCACCGAGCGTCAGGGCGATGTGTTCCTTGCCGGTCGCCTCGTCGAGGAAACCGTGCATGGTGAACAGCGCAAATGGCGTAGGCAGTTGGGAGGCGGCGACAAACACGACAGACACCGGATGCTCCTGATAATCAAAGGGCGGAAAAACGCAGGGCGGGCATTGTAGCAGCAGCATCTGCCGGCCAGGCAGCTTGAATTGTGCGGGATAACCATCGGCACAGCCGATTAGAGTTTGGACTCCAGCACCAGCAGGCCTTGATCTTCACGCCAGCGCACGCGATTGAGGAAGCTCATGCCCAGCAAGGCATCAGTGGGCGACTCGCCCTCCAGCACGGCAGCCTCGACGCCGAGGACCTCCAGCGGGCCAACCTTGACCCGATTGAGGTTGACCAGCCAGGCCCGCGCAGTGCCGCTGGCGGTGTTGACCACCATCGGCCGACCCTGGGTACGAAAATCGATGCCCAGACGCCGCGCCTGGCTTTCATTCAACGCAATCGAGGTCGCGCCGGTGTCCACCAGAAACTGCATCGGCTGGCCGCCAATCGAACCGGCCACCCGGTAGTGACCATCACCACCGCGGGCTATGCTGGTCTGGCTCTTGCCCGGCGCGGCGAAGCCGGCGCTCGACTCACGACTGAGGCTGTAGGGCCGCTCCACGCCATCCACCCGCAACACCGCGCCACGGCTGTCGGCGCTGATCACCTGAACGCCGCCTGGGCCAGTCTGACCGACCTTGACCAGCTTGCGCAGACCGTCGACATTCAGCACCGCCGCGCCCGGAAACAGGCCCACTACCTGCACCTGAGTCGCGGCCTGGGCACTGCCGACAAACGCCAGCAGACTGACAACGAGCAAGCGTTCAAGGCGTCCCATGGTGCGGTTCCTGTGCTGAGTCATAGGGGTAGTGATCCTTCCAACGATTGAAGATGGCGCGCAGACTGCCGCTGCGCACCAGCACATCCATTCGTTGCTCATAGAGTTGCTTCAGGGCGCGACCACGCTCGGTGCGGGCAAAGGCCAAGTACAGCGGCAACAGCTGTAACTCGGTGACCTGCAGATCCGTCGGCTGCTCAAGACTAGCGAGGAGAAAGTCCACCTCGGCATCGTCGTCGATATAAAAGTCCGCGCGCCCCTCGCGCAGCATCGCCGGAATACCCTCACGGCGCTGCACTTCCTGATAGCGCCCAACGCTGTGCAGTTGGTCCTGAAAAGCGTAACCGCGCACCCAGATCAGCCGGTAATTGGCCAGGGTCTGCAGCGTAGGTTTGGGTAAGCGAGTCAGACCGAGGGCCACTACCCGGTCGGCGGCGTAGGGCCAGCGCGGGAAGTCGAGGTCATCAACCTCGTCACGATACATACCAAGCGCCGCATCCACCTTGCCGCGCTGGGCCAGGCCGACTGAGCGCGTATAGGGTTCACTGCTACCGACCAATTTGACCCCCGCGGGCTCGAACACCGCGCGCAGCAGATCCCAAGCCAGGCCGGTACCATCAGCGTTAGAGTGGTTTTCCCAAACTTCGCTGGCAACATGAATTTCAGCCGGCAGCGTCTGCTCCAGCGCATTGGCCGTGCAGCTCAACAATCCCCCTAACAGCATGCCCAGCCAACGCCCCAGCATGGTGACTCCGTTCAACTCAATCCGAGAATGATCAGCTGCAGGCTCAACCAGGCGAATACCCCGGCCAGCACATCATCCAACATGATTCCCACTCCACCATGGACATGACGATCAATCCAGCGAATTGGCCACGGTTTGACGATATCGAATAGGCGGAACAGAACAAACCCCAGCAGTAGCCACTGCCACCCCGCCGGCACCAGCCAGAGGGTGATCCACACCCCAACCAGTTCATCCCAGACGATGCCACCGTGATCATGCACCCCGAGGTCGCGGGCCACCTTGCCACACAGCCAACAGCCGAATGCAGTCGTCACGATCAGCACAAGCCCGTAGCCCCATGCCGGCAGCAACTGCCACAGCGGCACAAAAGCCAGTGCCAGCAGCGAGCCCCAAGTGCCGGGCGCTTTAGGCAAGGTGCCGGAGCCGAAGCCAAAGGCGAGAAAATGCCAAGGGTTGCGCCACACCGATGGTGGTGTAATGACGCGACCCTGTTCATCGAGCAATTGCACGCCCTGCCCGGCCACTACCCGACCGATCACCTGCAACGCCCAGCCGTCGGCCTGCAAACCCGACAAATGCTGCGCGGGCAGAGTAAAGGCCAGGCGGTAATCATCGCCACCACTCAAGGCGCAGTGCTGCGCCGCCGGCAGGCTGAGCAAGGCGAGAATTGCTGGCGACAAAGGCACGCGCGCCAGTTCAATCTGCAACGCCACGCCGGAAGCCGCGGCGATATGGCCGCAATCGGCCAGCAGCCCATCGGAAATATCCAACGCCGCCGAAGCCTTGCCACGCAGTGCCTGCCCCAGCGCCAGTTGCGGCCTGGGCGACCAGTACTGGGCCAGCAACGCGGCCGCCACCTCGGGCGCGGCCTGCTGCTGACCCAGCACCAGCGGCAAGGCCGCCGCTGCATCACCAAGGCTGCCACCGACACAGAGCAGATCGCCGACCTTGGCGCCGCTGCGCAGCAACGCCTGGCCCCGCGGCAGGCGACCGAACACCGTAACCGTCAGGCTCAAGGGCCCGCGGGTGGTGTCACCGCCAATCAACGCCAGGCCGCACTGCTCGGCCATCTGATTGAGCCCGCGAGCAAAGCCCTGCAGCCAATCATTCGTTGCCTGCGGCAGGCACAGCGCCAGGGTAAAACCGAGCGGCGTCGCGCCCATGGCTGCCAGATCGCTGGCCGCCACGGCCAACGCGCGCTGACCGAGCAAAAAGGCATCGCAAGGATCAGGAAAATGCACCCCGGCGACCAGAGTATCGGTGGAGATCGCCAGCTGCTCGCCAGCCGGCAGATCGAGCAAGGCGCAATCATCGCCAATGCCCAGGGCCACGCCTTCGACCGCCTGCGCACAGGGCGCGGCAGCGAAGTAATGACGGATCAGCTCGAACTCACCCATGCGTCAGCGCCCCGTTGCGGGGCGAGCTGGCGCCCCCAAACAGGAGCGCCGACGGGCAAAAGACTTAGCGCTTGTTGGCACGCACTTCATCGGCACGCAGCTTGGGGGCCAGCTTGTCGAGGATGCCGTTGACGAACTTGTGGCCATCGGTGGCGCCGAAGATCTTCGCCAGCTCAATGCCTTCGTTGATCACCACGCGGTACGGCACGTCGACACGATGACGCAACTCGTAGGCCGACAGACGCAGGATCGCCAGCTCAACCGGATCCAGCTCTTCCAGCGGACGGTCGAGGAAACCGGCGAAGGCGTCATCCAACTCGGTCTTGTTCTGCGGCACACCGTGGAGGATTTCCCGAAAGTAAGCGCCATCGACGCCAACAAAATCATTGTCGACGCGGAACTGGGCTTCAATTTCGTTTACCGACTGACCGGCCAGGTGCCACTGATACAGGGCCTGCATGGCCAGACTGCGCGCTTTGCGGCGCGCAGCGGTCTTGCCTTTGGCCGGCTTTTCGTCGGGCTGGGCGGGATGATCGAGATCGCTGTTAAAACTCACTTGGCCTCCAGCTGCGCCAGCAGGCTGACCATTTCCAGAGCAGACAGTGCAGCTTCAGCGCCTTTGTTACCGGCCTTGGTGCCGGAACGCTCGATGGCTTGTTCGATGGAATCAACGGTCAGCACACCAAAGGCCACCGGCACGCCGAACTCCATGGACACCTGGGCCAGGCCCTTGGTGCATTCGCCAGCGACGTATTCGAAGTGCGGAGTACCGCCACGAATCACGGCGCCCAGGGCGATGATGGCGGCGTATTCACCCTGTT
>NKIE01000168.1 GCA_002256055.1 Pseudomonas sp. PGPPP3
CGTTTGATGCCGTGAACTTCATAGCCTTTCTGCAACAGAAACTCAGCGAGGTAGGAGCCGTCCTGGCCTGTGATTCCGGTGATAAGTGCTTTTTTCTGGGGCATTGGCTAAATCCTAAAATTAATCCTGACACTTACGCACGAGAGGAAACAAAACTGTTGGCGACATCACACACATAGTCGATATCAGCCATGGTATGGCAATAGGACACGGGCAAGCTCAGGGTCGTTCGATGAATTTCCTCGGAGATCGGATACTCACCGAACAAAATACAGCGCATCGCAACTTGATGATGGGGCGCCACCGGGTAATGCACCTCGGTACCCACGCCATTCTCCAACAAATACGCCTTTAACTCGTCACGCAATGCATGGCGAATATTGAAAATATGATAAACATCCACATGCTGGGCATTTAACTTGGGAAGCACGTACTCGCTGGAGAGTTTGCTCAAGTACTGCTTGGCCAGCACCTGTTTATGCGCAGTGATAGCCGCAATGTGCCGCAACTTCACACGCAGAAAAGCAGCCTGAATTTCATCCAGTCGGGAATTAAAGCCCACGACCTGATTGTGGTACTTCTGGGAAGAACCATAGTTGCGCAGCATTTTGACTTTTTGCAGCAATGCCTCGTCATTGCAAACGACTGCGCCAGCGTCGCCCAAGGCGCCCAAATTCTTCGTGGGATAAAAACTAAAGCACCCAAAGTCACCAAAGCTGCCGGTCATCTTGCCTTTATAGGTCGCGCCATGAGACTGGGCACAATCTTCAAGTAGGCGTAGTCCATAGACGCTACACAACGCCAAAATAGGGTCCATATCGCAGGCTTTGCCATACAAATGGACGACCATGATCGCCTTGGTATTGGCGCTGATTTTTGCCTCAATCTTCTTCGGGTCAATGTTGTAGGTAGCGAGCTCAGGCTCAACCAGTACAGGCTGCAAGCCCGCCTGCACGATCGCCAAAATGGTTGCAATATAGGTATTCGCCGGCACTATCACTTCAGCGCCTACAGGCAACTCCAACGCGCGCAGGGCGATGACCAAGGCATCGAGACCATTGGCTACGCCGGCGCAATAAGCGGTACCGGTATAGCTGGCAAACTCCCGTTCAAAAGCCCTGACTTGCTCACCCAGCACATACCAGCCGCCCTCAAGCGTTGCCTTGAAGACCTGCTGGTACTCATCAAAGAATGGCGCGTTGAGTTTTGCGAGATTTTCGTACGGAATCATGGGTATTTTTCGTCTATATAATCGTTTTGATCATATCGCTCGGAAGCGAAAACCAGCAGTGTGGCAGACGACGAAAAATCACCCATAGTGTGCCAATCTTCAGGTTCAACTAACAGGCACTTACTGGGCGAATCCAGTTTGAATACCTGCTCAGACTGCCCATCGTTGACATAAATATCGCAGCTTCCAGAAAGACAAATAAGCGCTTGACGCGTACGTTTATGGCGATGTCCACCACGAGTGGCAGTTACATCATAAATATAATACACACGATTTATCTCAAAGGGTAGAAAACCCTCTAGCACCGACAACGAACCTCTGGAATCGGAAAAGGTTGGAACATCCAGTAAACGAGCCATCAATACCTCAGCAATTGTTCAATTGCATGAAAATTCATATAACCCAATACTCTTCTCCTTAACAATTTAAGGCGCCAGAAAAAATCCATTTTTATCGGGCTGACACTATTAATAGAAGCGGAAAATTCAGCATCGGACCTTATGTCAACTTCAATACTCAACAAATGCGCCAGATACGGCTTATAAATCAATTTCTTGACAATATTGGAAAGCTTGTAATAACCCAGTTCAACATGAGCACTTCCGACAAACTTGAAATTTTGGAAGTGGTAAAAGACAACACCAAAACCCTTCGCAGAACTGCGTTCCGTGGCCAAAATACCCGATCTATCCTCATATGTGAAATCGTACTGCTGCACATTCCAGGGCGCGACACCACCGCCAAGATGCCTTAGCTCATGCACGCCAGCGAAGCTCTGTGGCCAGTCATCCAAATACTTCTGATCGCCGAACCGCCCATCCTCGTAACGCGCGAAGCACCATTCCAGACATGCCTCAAGCCACCAATTTAGAACCCTAATGCCCTCCTCCGTACCACGGAAGGTCATAAACTGAACGCAATAGATACCACTGGTAGCAGACTGGTCATATTCGGCAGTGTAACGGTGCTCCGTGATCAACACCGAGCGATCGCCCATCTCGTCGATCAACTGACCTGGATCGGCAAAAAAATAGATATCAGCGTCGAGATAGGTGCAACTTGGCAATGAATAGTTGTCCATCGCAAACTTGATAACTTGCGGCGTGCAGGTCCAGCAATATTCAGCCTTGTTACGGCCGGACTTCACCTTCAGTAACTGAGGATTCTCAAACTCTGCCAGCGAAATCACTGTCACCGATGGAAAGTTTTGTTTCAACAAATAATCCTTCGATAAATCATCGAAAGCAAAAATATACAAATGAAATTCTGGGCAGTGGCGGCGCAGTGATTCGTACATAGCTACGCCACGAGACAAATAATACGAATCGAACAAGGTGCAGAAATTATGCATTGCTGACCTTCTTGGCAATCACCACGTTATCCAAATACAAGTCGTCGCTTCCAGGAAGAATTTTTGCCATTAGAGCACCGACAATATTGAATGGCGCCATCAAAAAGAAGCAAACCATAACATTCAACAGCGTGCTTTTAGTCACAGTGAGTTTAAACAGATAGGCATTGATCAACTGAAATACCACAGCGATATCTGCCGAGGTCTTACGCGCCTCAACGACCTCGAAACCGCTGGCAGCCAGCACAGCTTTCAAGCCAAACGAGCTGTAACGTGCGTAGTCATAGGGCTGTTCGTGCTCGTCCCAGACAAAAGGTACGGTCAACAACAACATCCCTTCAAGCCGCACAACACGGTTTAGTTCGGCGAGAAATTCGGAAGGATTGAACACATGCTCAAATACTTGATTGACCACCAAACTATCGAATTCGGCAGCGTCAAATGGGAAAACCTTGCCATCGTAGAAGAAATCAGCGTTTTTGCTGTTTCTATTCGTCTCGGTATCTAACTCCAGACCAACGTACTCACGGGCATTCAAAAAGAGCTTTTGATAAGGCTTTGTTCCACAGCCCACATCCAGCACCTTACCGGAAATACGCGCAGAAAAATCGTTGACCGCCTTATATAACCCGCGCCTCGCAAAATAAAATGGGTTGATAAAAAGACTGAGCAAGGACGGAGCAAAATTTTCCCTGAGCACAATACGCTTAAGAAATTGCATGACTCACCTTTTCCAAAAAGAAGCCTTTGAAAATAAAGTCTTCACCGTGGGTATCCAAGGGTGAATCAAAGGTCTCGATAACCCTGTAGCCGTGCCGATCCATCTGAGCGATGAAACTCCCCTCGTCCAGTATCCAAGCCGGATAGCTGGCGGTATAAATACGTGGATCAACTCGCTGCACTTTCAGCACATCCCTGCCGAGCTGATTGAAGGGTGTCCGATCAATAACGATATAGGGCAAGCCTTCAGCGCAAAGCGTGTCCAGCCAATGCTGGGGGGCAGGCAAATATTGCAGGACACTGGATAGCAACAACACATTGGGCTGCCGCCCTTGACGGCAAGTACCGATATCCGGAAAAAAGCCCAACTGCTCCTCAGCAATATGTGCTGCACCAAACTCAAAAAAATGCGCCTGCTCAACAACAGACCACTGACTATCGATGCCGGCCAGAAAGCGTCGATTGAGAAAATAAGAGCTACCCAAGCTACCGCCAAAATCGAGCACACTAAGTCTGCCGCCCTCCCGCGCAGCGACGCTCAAAAGGCAAGCGAGGCTGGCCCACGAATACTGCGGTTCCTTGAAAAGAAAGGAATCACGCTCACTGAAAAACTCACCCGACTTAACCCGCAACGCGGCTGTTTGCACGCGCTCGAAAAGGCCATGGTCCGCATAGCCTTGGCAAAGCGCCTCGGCCTCCTCCCAGCATTTATAGTCGCCCTGCAATCCGTAATTGCCGCGCACTAGCGATCTAAACACCGATAAAAAAATTGGAGGAATAAATTGCCTTAATAAATTCCGCACAGATCAGTCCTTAATAGCGGCAGTTGCAAATAAGAAAATCAAACATAAAAACCAAATATCGATCACTTTTAACTGTTCAAAAAATTCCTCAGCCTGCGCTGCAAACGGGAAAACACACTTACCCTACCGGTCTTGAAAAAAACCTCAAATGCCTTTCTGGCTACGCTCGAGTCTTCGACGTCGATACCGCCAACACGTAATGACTTGGAACTAACCGCCACATCATGGTGGCTTGTATTGGCGCAATGGGTTCCGCTTTCGTCATTACCAATATTATGAATCAAACTAACGCCTGGATAGAGAGTGAACTTACCAGCCAGAAATACTGAGGCATACCAACGTATGGCCCAAGAACTATTACGGCCCTGCACCTGATCTTTCAGCATTTGGGTGTAAGGATAGGTTCCATCGAAATCAAACCTGCGCATGAGCTTTTTATTCTTAAGCTCGTCCAAAAGGTACGTTCCATCCGGGTTGAAAATCGCCCAGCCACGAGACCAGGTCGCCCAGCCCCAGCAATCTGCTCCTGCCAGAAAGAAAATCTCAGGAAGCGTACTAGTTACTGGGTATACGTAACCGTGAATGCTGGCCACGCGCTCGTCCTCGGCGTATTCGTTCAAGGCATCATTCATGAATTTTAAAAAATGCGACGACGTAACCATATCGTCCTCCAGCACGATCACCTTGCCCCGCTCCCCAACGACCTCGGACACTCCCTGAATAATATTTTTTGCCAGCCCAAGATTTTTTTCGCGATTGCGCAATAAAACACTTTTGAAGCCGACCACACCAGAGAGGTATTTTCTGACCTCGTTGACGACAGCGTCATCATCTAAACTACGCGCCCCATCAGAATATACTATGAGATCAGTCTCACTTGATAGTTCGTTAAGCAACAACGACTCGACCGTTCTACGCGTATGATCCAAGCGCCTATATACAAACATTACAACCGGAGCAAGTTCCTCATTCATCTCTATAAACCGAGGCAGTTTTCGGACCGGTAGAAGATCGCGGTTTCGGAAACATAGGTAACAATGGGGGCCAGCCCGCGGAATGCGATCATTTTAAAACCATGATCCAACAAAAACTCTATACCTTCCCGATACTCTTCCCGATCAGAGTTATCAAGTAGAATCACGCCGTCATTAGCAACATAGTTAATGCTCTGTTTGAGGCAATTAACTCTGTCACGCCCATCGACAACGACCAAATCCCAACGCTGATCGCCGGCTACAGCTTGGCTGTATAAGCCACCGTACTCCAATTCGACATAGCTCAACTTGGCGTTATCAGGCAGCGTACCACTAATTTTTTCATACCATTCGCGATCGTGCTCTACCGAATTAACGACGGCAACACGACTAGCCCACCAGCGCGTGCTATTTCCGCTTCCATATTCGAAAACCTTCATCCCCTTACCTACTCGGATTTCCAGAAAATGAATGGCTGGATAAGTAATCCAAGGTATAGGATTTCCCTGGCCATCCACGGAAGTAAAACCCGAGGCGCTAGCCTCCCAGCCATAAGCAAGCAATGCATCGCGCTTAAGCCGAATAATATATAAAAGACCCAGCTTTTCTAAGAAACGCCTCACAATATATTTCGCGATATTCTTTACGCTCACTTAAACACCCTTCTTTATAAATAGAACACCTTCAAGCTGGAGCATAAATGACTCCCGCGCGAAGAAAATATTAATACCTACAACTGAAACAAACTGAGCAACTATCGCCACTACGGCCGCCCCGCTGAGCCCCAACTCCGGTATCAGAGCGGCATTCAGGACAACGCACACAGCGGCACCGGCGAGTGTTCCGTATAATCGGACGATGCCCTTTTTCTCATTTACCAGCCATAAACTATGGGCAACGCCAAGCCACGTAAAGCAGTTGGAAAATACATAGACAGCCAAAACATCAGCAGACCTCTCAAATGCCGAACCGAAAAGAACTTGAATGATAAATTCAGAGAGCATCGCTAGAATTACAGAAAACAGCAGCGCCCCGTAAAAACTCACCCAAAACGTGAGCACTAGCAGGCGCCTATATCTTGATTTATCCTCAGCATGCAATCGACTAAGAATCGGCATAAGAACTACCGAAACAATCATCGGAATGAAATTCGGTGCCATTGCAATTGGAAGCATTGCAGAATAAATACCCAGCGCTTCCACTCCTAGCATATTCTTGATCATAACCTGATCTATACGCATATAGATCATTACCGCAACACCACTCACTATAAATGG
>NKIE01000169.1:0-5475 GCA_002256055.1 Pseudomonas sp. PGPPP3
CAAGCGCATCCGCATCGGCGGCGTGCCCATGGGCAAACTGGCTAACGCCGAATGGCGTTACCTGGCGGACAAAGAGAAGTTCTAAGCCGCCGCCATCAGCCCATCGACTCACCACCGCCCGTGTAAGGAAGCGCCCGCTTCATGAGCCGCAACATTCTCCGCAGCACCCTCCTGTGCACCGCCCTGCTCGCCTCGGCGACAGCGGCCGCCAAGGTTGAGGTGCAAGCCGTACAGCACAAAAGCGCCGGCCCGATCCTCGCCGTGAACATCTCCGAGGCGATTGCCCCCGGCGACTACGAAGCCCTGCTCAAAGGCCTGCTGGCAAACCCCGGCAAGTTCAAGAAGAAGCTGGCGTTGCTGGACAACATCGGCGGCAGCGTGCCGGAAGCCATTCGCATGGGCCGCCTGCTGCGCGAGTCTGGCTTCGACACCCTGGTGCCAGCGGACGCCGTGTGCCAGGGCAGCTGCGTCTACCTATTGGCCGCCGGCCGCGACAAAACCGTGCGCGGCCACGTCGGCATCCACCGCCCCTACTTCCCCAACGGCGACTCTGCACAAAGCGGCAACGCCATGCGCTACAGCCCTGCCGCCTACCTCCAGGAAATGCGCATCCCCGCCAGCCTGCTCACCGACATGCAGGCCATCGACCCACACAACGTCCGCGTGCTGACGCCCAAAGAGTTGGCCGGGTATCGGCTCGACTAGGCGCACTGCGCGTACTTATCAGTGGCCAAAAAAGTTGACGACCTAACGTTTGGTTAAGGGGCGGGCTTTAGCCCGTCCCAACGAGCAAAGCGAACGGTTTGAACCACTTGTTATAGGGCTTTTTCACAGTCTGGAGAACCTCCGAACTCTGTTTGCCGAACACAGAAAAAGCTCTTCTTAACTAAATTTATTGTGAGATTTTCGCAGTCATGCTTTGGATTTAATGTGTTAATTGTGATTTTATTAGCATGCTTTGGTTGTGTAATGTATACGTGACAGTGTTCGCTGCTCAGAGAGTTGGTTGTGTAAGCTAAAACGCTATCGTCGTCACTCTTGATTGAGAGCTCGGGACAGTTTTTATTTTCCAGGATTACAATTATTTCTTTGTCCGGTTTTTGTGAGAGATAAAATAGCGGAATAAAATATGGTGCGATTATTTGGCTTGATGTCGCTATTGCGCCGTTGGTTTTTATTTTGTTGCTTGCACACTGTTCAGGGATAGCTTTATTAAATGTTGGGTTTTTTTCATCAAGCACCCAATAGTCGCCAGATTTATAATCTGCAGATATGCATCCGCTAGCCGTGATGGCTATGAGAATTATTAAAGCAATGCGCACGATAGTCCTATAACGTTTGGTTAAGGGGCGGGCTTTAGCCCGTCCCGAGTGAGCGAAGCGAACGATTTGAACCGTTTGTTAGCCGTTACTCTCGGGAGTGTGTGAGTGAACATTCTTGAACGCTGCTGCAAATAAATGCTCAAGATGAGGCGGTTGTACAGACAAGAAAGCACAAGCAATTGGTGCAAAGGCCTCAACTGCCTCAATTGGACTTGCAAAGTGCACGTCTCTTCTCGCCACAGCAAGCGCCTCATAAATAGCACTAATTTCATGCTGCATTATTTCGTGATTCAGGCGATGGCCAAATTTATTTCTGATGCTATTTAACTGCAGAATTCCCGGACGTACGAAAGCTGCACTTGAGTCGCGAGTAGGGAGAAGTTTAGCTTTTTGAATAAATGAAAGTTTAATATCATCAATTTCTTCGATACCGTAATGAGAAGAAAGAAAAGTATTTAAAAAATTCTCAATTACAAGGTGCGCCTTTAGAACTCGCCCAATAAAATTATGATCTGCATCTGCAAGCCGAAGAAAGCGCTGATTATTTTTTTCGAAATCCTCTTCGATCTCATGCCAATGGGGCTCAAGTATTTCTAGGACTTTGTGAATGCCATCGATGTCTTTCACTACGCAGATCCCTCTGAGCGGCTAACAATAAGTAGACGACACAAACGGCCTAATACTTTGCACCACTTGTGTCTGATAACGTTCCTTGTCCATGCGTAACTCCTTGATCGGCTTGAGTGTCGTGCCAGAAACGCGACATTAGGCGGGGAGGTAAAGCGACATGGTTTGTGCGCACATTACTGGCGCATTAGCGACGTGTCCATGGCCTGTATTTTGCCAACATATGCTCCCGCCGCTGGCCTCTAGCTGATTTCACCGAGCGCATATGGAACGGTGGCGTTGATCGCGCGGGGAGCGCGTTAGGGGCAGAGCATTTTTTTGCCGGCGCCACAGTTGGCGGCATCGTGGACGGCTGCCGACTGCATGCGCACTGTTGCTTCCGCGGTGAGGACGAAGCCCTTACGCGCGCCGCAGATAGCGGCGTACTGGTCCCATGACTGTTTGGAGTTTTCGCTGAAGCTGCCGCCGGATTGGCGCTGATTGAATTTCGAGGCGCGGCTGAGCAGGTGTTCGACCATAGGCACGATCAGTTTCACGCAGTACTGCACGCGGATTTTCAGCAGGTTGGCGTCTTGAATCGACACTGGGTTCTGCTGGGCCGAGCGGTACATCAGGTTGTCATTGGGGATGGCTTGAGCAGTTTGGCCGCTGCTCAGCAGCCCTGCATGGGGCGCTTGCCAGGCGTTGAAGCTGTTGAGCGCCGGGCTGATGCGGGTGATCAGCACGAAGTTGTCGACCTCCTCGGCGGTCTTGTCCATCCGCGTGGCTTCCGGGTACTGCGAGAACATCGGGTACATGCCGCGCAGCAGGCCGCGGCGCATGCCTTCGTACTGCGCGTTATTCACCGCACCGAGGCGGGCCGCCTGGAAGGCCGCGTAGTTCAGACCGCTTTTGGCCGAGTAGATCAGCGTGGCTTGAAACGCTCCGAAGATCAGCAGAATCAACACCGGGATGATGATCAGAAACTCAACCATCGCTTGCCCACGCCCCTGCCGGCTACTCGCTGCGTGCTGGGGCGTGCGCATCGAACACCTCGATCAGTTGCTCGGCACGCTCCAGGGCCGTGCGGGCCCTGGGGTTTTTCCGGTCCAGGTAGCGGCGCGCCTCCATGGCGGTCAGGGTCAGCTCCTGCGCTTGCAGCTGCATCAGGTTGTACCAGGCGCCGGCGTGTTGCGGGTCGCGCAGCAAGGCTTCGCGGTAGGTCTGGATCGCCAGGCCATGATTGCCTTCGCGCGCCAGGCTATTGGCCAGGCGGTAACGGGTGTCGGCATCGGTGGGCATGCGCGTCGCCAGCTTGCCGTAATACTCGCTGGACCGTGCGTAGTTGCCTTTGGCGTAGGCCTGTTGCGCCTGGCGCTCAAGGTCGAGCAGGTCGTTGGAGCTGCCGAGCCCAAGCCCGGCGCAACCCTGCAACAGAACGCTCAGGGCGATGATGATTAAGCCACGCATTGGATCTGGTCCCCCGCTGTAATGTTCAGCCGCTGGCATTCGCCGGCGGCCATCTCGATAACGCTGTTGGCTGGCCAGCACAGGCTCAGTTGCCAGGGCCGCAGCTGTGCGCTGATCTGCAGCACCCGCTGTTGCTCATCCAGGTAGATCACGTCAATGGCAAAACGCATAAACCAGCAATGCACAGAATTACACGGCCGCAGCCACAAGCCGTTACCGGCCGGCAGGGTTTTGTAGCCGAGCAAGCCGCGCAGCCGCGACCAGGCTGTGTGGGCGAGTTGCAGCTGCAAGCGGCTCGCTGGGCGATGGCCTGCGGCATGCAGGACGAGGGCTTCAGGCATCAGGTTTGCCCCATAAACTTGACCACAATCGGGAACAGCAAGATCACGAAGGTCAGCGGGAAGATGAACATGATCAACGGGATGATCAGCTTCACGGGGGCCTGCATGGCGGTTTTCTCGGCACGCTGAAAGCGCTCTTCCAGGCGCTGCTGGGCCTGAATCTGCAAGGTGTTGCGCAGGCTGCTGCCCATCTTCTCGGCCTGCACCACCGAGCGCACGAAGGTGGTGACATCCTTCAGGTTGATGCGTTGCTCCATGCGCGCCAGTGCTTCGGCGCGTGGCAGGCCGGAACGGATATCGCGCAACACGATGCGGAACTCATTTTTCATAGAGCCATCCGGGCCTTTATCCACGGCCTGCTGCAAGGCACCAAGGAAGTTCAGGCCGGCGTCGACGCACATGGACAGGTATTCGAGAAACACCGGCAGGTTGCGCACGATGTCGCGGTCGCGGCGTTTGTGCGTGTCGCTGATCCACATGACGGGCAAGGCGGCGCCCATCAGCAGCATCAGCAACACCACCGACCAGAGAATGCCGCTCTTGCCGCTGGCCATCGGCAGAATCGCCAACAGCGGAAACAGCAGCGCCATGGTGATGCACAGGGCGAGAAAGTCTTCAGCGGTGAGCACATAAAGCGCCCCGGTGCGCTGCATGCGCACGTCCAGCCAGTCCATCAGTTTGGGCGGCAGGTTGCTGCAGGCAAAGTGGCTAACCAGGCGCACCAGCGGCCAGACCGGGCGTATCCAGCCGGGCACCGGGTCCATGTAGGTGCGGTTTTCCGCGGGCAGCAAGGTGAACAGCGACAACACCGCGAGCAGGATGCAGGTGACGGTCACCCCCAGGCTGGCACTGCTGAACAGGACAAGAAGTTCGCTCATGATCAGGCGTCAATCCGGGTGATTTTTTTGATGAACATAAAGCCCAGCACTTCCATCACCACCATCACCGCCAACACCATCAGGCCGTTGCGGGTGGTGTAGAGCTGGCGCATGGCTTCCGGCTCAATAAAGCTGAGGATGATGGCCAGCATGATCGGCAGCATGGCCATGAATGTGCCCTGGGCGCGGCCCTGGGCGGTGAGGCTGTCGATCTTGCCCTCCATGACTTTTTTCCGCCGCAGCATGGCGGCCATGCCGTTGATGGTTTCCACCAGATTGCCGCCCACTTCGCGGCTGATGCGAATGGCTGAACTGGCCATGATGAATGAGGGCAGCGGCAGGCGTTTTTCCAGCTTGATCAGCGCCTCTTCCAAGGTGACGCCGAGGCGGATGTTCTTGATCAGCAGGCCGAACTCCTGGTTCAGCGGCGCCGGCGACTGATGCACCACGTTCTCCAGCGCCATGTTCAGGCTGGCACCGGATTGCAGGCTGCTGGACAGCAGCATGAAGGCATCGGGCAGCTGCTCTTCGAACTTCTTCAGGCGTGCCTTGCGCAGGTGATTGAACATCAGGTGCGGAGTGAACAGCGTCACCACAATGCCCGCCGCTGTGACCACCGGCAGTTGGAACAACAGTTCGAGCAACACCGGCACCAGCAACAGCAGTACCAGGGTGAGGATGACCACTTGCCTGCCGCTGGTGAAAATGAACATGTCGGCCATTTCCAGCTCAGCGCGGCGGGAAAACTGCCGGCGGTAATGGTCCAAGTTGTCGGCCACCCGCCGGCTGATCAGCAAGGCCAGCGCGCAGACCGAAACGGCCAGCAGCAACGGACACAGCACCAGCCACACGGCAGCC
>NKIE01000169.1:5485-6354 GCA_002256055.1 Pseudomonas sp. PGPPP3
CACTTACAGGCGCTCCGGGGTGTGGAAAATATCCATGTTCACGCCTATGCCGCGCTTGCTCAGCGCTTCGTAGAACTCGGGGATTTGCCCGGTGGCGCGGTAATGGCCCTTGACCCGGCCGTGTTCGTCGAAACCCTGTTGCTGATAGGCAAAGATCTCGTTGAGCAGAATCGTGCTCTGCTCCATGCCGGTGACTTCGGTGATGCTGATGATGCGCCGCGAGCCATCGCCAAAGCGGGTTTGCTGCACGATCAGCTGCACGGCCGAGGAGATTTGCTCGCGAATGGCTTGCACGGGCAAATCCATGCCGGCCATCAGCACCATCACTTCCAGACGGCGCAGCATGTCGCGCGGCGAATTGGCGTGGCCGGTGGTCAGTGAACCATCGTGGCCGGTGTTCATTGCCTGCAGCATGTCCAGGGCTTCCCCGCCGCGACACTCGCCGACCACGATGCGGTCGGGGCGCATGCGCAGGCAGTTGCGCACCAGGTCACGAATGGTCACCTGGCCCTTGCCTTCCATGTTGGCCGGGCGCGCCTCCAGGGAGACCACATGGGGTTGCACCAGCTTCAACTCGGCGGCGTCTTCGATGGTCACCACGCGCTCATCCAGCGGGATGAAGTTGGAGAGAATGTTCAGCAGCGTGGTTTTGCCCGAGCCGGTGCCGCCGGACACCACGATGTTCATCCGCTGCTCCACGGCGATACGCAGAAACTCGACCATGGGTTCATTGATCGAGCCATAGCCCAGCAAGTCATCGGTGGTGAGCTTCTTCTCCGAGAATTTGCGGATGGTCAGGCACGGTCCACGCAGCGCCAGCGGCGGGATGATGGCGTTGACCCGCGAGCCATCCTTGAGGCGAGCATCGA
>NKIE01000170.1 GCA_002256055.1 Pseudomonas sp. PGPPP3
TGGTTGAGCAGGGCGCGGGCAATGGCCGCGGTGGTGGTGCCGATGTTGATGAACAGCGAAGCGTGGGCGGGGATCTGCGCGGCGATGGCCTCGGCGATGCGCTGCTTCTCGTCGCGCATCAGCCCGGCGCGCATGGCGTACGCGGTGTTCTGGATGCTTGAGCCAACGCTGGCCGCGCCGCCGTGGGTGCGCCGCAGCAAGCCCTGGTCGGCGCGCTGGTTGATGTCGCGGCGGATGGTCTGCGGGGTCACGGCAAAGGCCTGGGCCAGCTCGTCGATGCTCACATAGCCTTGTTCGCGGGCACGTTCGAGGATGCTTTGTTGGCGCGGGGCTAGGCTCATGGGATCTCCCTGGGAATGGGCGGCAGTATAACGGCCAACGGTAGCTGTAGCGCAGCGTCCCGTTAGCCGTTGCGCCGGGTAGAGTGCCCGCGGCCGAATTTTATGGTCTGCCATCCATGGCCGCCACCCTGCGGGCCGTCGCTGCACGACGTTAAAAACTGCTCCCGGCAGTTTTTTCCGCTAATGTACGCGCACTTTTTCTCTATTTTCGTTATCGAACATGACGCCAGCCATCGATCTGTTGAAAAAAGCCCGAGCGGTGCATCAGGTGCACAGCTACGCGCACGACCCCAAGGCCGCGTCTTATGGCCTGGAAGCCGCGGAAAAACTGCAGCTGCCGCCTGAGCGGGTGTTCAAGACCCTGCTGGCCGCCAGCGAGAAGGGCGAGTTACTGGTAGCGGTGGTGCCGGTGGCTGGCAGTCTCGACCTCAAGGCTTTGGCCCACGCAGCTGGAGTGAAGAAGGCTGAGATGGCCGACCCTCAGGCGGCGCAGCGCAGCACCGGTTATCTGCTCGGGGGAATCAGTCCATTGGGACAGAAAAAGCGCCTGCGCACCTTTATCGACAATTCGGCGCAGTCGCACGAGAGTATTTTTGTCAGTGCTGGCCGTCGTGGTTTGGAAGTGGAGCTGAGCGCCGCCACCCTGGCCGAACACACCCAGGCCCAGTTCGCCGCGATTGGCCGCGAATAAGCCCGTTGATTACCGTTATCTAGAAGAACAATAAAGGACATGTTTTATGCCTAACTACCTTCTTGCCATCGACCAGGGCACTACCAGCAGCCGTGCCATTGTGTTCAGCGCCCAGGGCCTGCCGGTGGCCAGCGCGCAGCAGGAGTTCAAGCAGTATTTTCCCCAGGATGGTTGGGTTGAGCATGATGGCGAAGAACTGTGGCTGAGCACGTTGAAGGTCTGCCGTGAGGCGCTGCAGAGCGGCGGGCTAAGTGCCGGCGACATTGCTGCCATCGGCATCACCAATCAGCGCGAAACCACCCTGGTATGGGATGCGCAAAGCGGCATGCCGATTCATCCGGCCATCGTCTGGCAGGATCGGCGCACCGCGGACTATTGCGCAGAGCTGAAAGCCGCCGGCCATGAAACCGCGGTGGCCGCCAAGACCGGGCTGCTGATCGATCCGTACTTTTCCGCCACCAAATTGCGCTGGATTTTGCAGCAGGTGCCAGGCGCTCGTGAGCGTGCCGAGCGCGGCGAGCTGCGCTTTGGCACGGTCGACAGCTTTCTGCTCTGGCGCCTGACCGGTGGCCAGTCGCACAAGACCGATGCCACCAACGCTTCGCGCACCCTGCTGTTCAATATCCACAGCCAGCAGTGGGATGACGAGTTGCTGGCATTGTTCGACATCCCCCGTAGCCTGTTGCCGGAGGTGCTCGATTGCGCCGCCGACTTTGGCCACACCACGCCTGAGCTGCTGGGTGCCAGCATTCCGGTGCTGGGCATGGCCGGCGATCAGCAGGCAGCGCTGATCGGTCAGGCCTGCTTTAGCCCTGGCATGGTCAAAAGCACCTACGGCACCGGTTGCTTCATGATTCAGAACACCGGCGCCACGCCAGTAACCTCCCAGCACCGTTTGCTGACCACCGTCGGCTATCGGCTCAAGGGTCAGGTCAGCTATGCGGTGGAGGGCAGCATCTTCGTTGCCGGCGCGGCCGTGCAGTGGTTGCGTGACGGCATCAAGCTGATCAGCCACGCCCGCGACAGCGAGGCCATGGCCGAGCAAACCGGTGATGCCTGCGGCGTGTATCTGGTGCCGGCCTTTACCGGCCTCGGCGCACCTTACTGGGACCCGAAGGCGCGCGGGGCGATCTTCGGTTTGACCCGTGATACCGGGATCAAGGAAATCGTCACCGCTGGCCTGCAGTCGGTGTGCTACCAGACCTGCGACCTGCTCGAAGCCATGCGTCAGGACGGCGCCGCCGCGCCCAGCGCCTTGCGGGTGGACGGCGGCATGGTGGAAAACAACTGGGTCATGCAATTTCTCGCCGACATCCTCGGCGTGCCGGTGGAGCGCCCTGAGGTGACCGAGACCACCGCCCTGGGCGTGGCCTACCTGGCCGGCCTGCAGGTCGGCTGGTATTCCAGTCTGGAAGAGGTGGCCAGCCACTGGCACCTGCAGCGGCGCTTCACTCCGCGCATGGCGGGTGAACACCGCAGCAAGCTGTATGCCGGCTGGCTGGATGCGGTCAAGCGGGTGCGCAGCGAAGGCTGAGGTCGGCGGGCCTCAAGAGCCGGCCTGCATCACCTCTTCATAGGCGCTGGTGAGGTCCTGCATCTGCCGCAACAGGGTTTCGGTTGTGGTGGTGATCAGGGTCGGCACATAACGCGCGTCGCCAGAGAGGCGAAAGCCCGCGCGGGAGAAACTCCACTGCGCCTCGGCTTTCTGCAGTGCCTGCTTGATGGCAGGGGTGTTCTGCTCGGCGCTTTGCAGCTCGCCCAAGGCCTTGTCGAACTCCTCGACGGCCTGCTGGAACTGCTGATCCAGCCCCGCGACCGGCAGGTGCCAGCTCTGCGCCAGGTAGAGCTTGGCAATCCGCTGGCTGAGCATGCGCTGGCGACCGCTGCGATTGACCAGCTGCGCCGAGGTGCTGCCGGTGTGTTGTTGAATCAATTGCACGACTTTCTCGCACTGAGCCAGTAACTGGTCGCTGACCAGCAGCACCTGCGCTGCAGTTTGGCGGCTGGGAGTGTTCAGCAGCACTTGCCGGTAGGTCTGCCAGAGAGCGCCGGTGTTGGCCAGTTCCTGGCGGATGATGTCGCTGGGGGCATAGTCATTGAGGGCCTGGTAGTTGCTCTCGAACTTGGCCAGGCTCTGATCGAATTGCTCATTGGCGACCTCGGCGCGTACGCCGGAGCCGATCATCAGGTAAGTCTTGGCCAAGCGCTGGCTGAGCATGCGTTGCATGCCGGACAGGTTCATTGCCTCGGCATCGCTGATCACGGCCCAGCTGGGTTGACTGGTCAGGCTGAGCAGGGTGCTGAGTAACAGGTGGCGCAGGGATAGACGCATGGGGCATCTCCTTGGGCAAACGGCGGGACGGCTGGGCCGTCCGACTGAGTGCGCACGCCGGCAGGGCTGCCGGCGGCGCGGATGCGCTGCCCCTGGGCGCGAGTGCGCCGGGGCAGGCTCGTTCAGTAGATGTACTGCAGTTGCAGCCAGAGCTTGTCGGTGTCGACGTTGGCCACGTTGCCGCGCAGCACTGCGGTGTCGGCATCGTAGCTGGCGTATTTCACCAGCGCGGTCAGGCCTGGCACGGCAGGAATGGGGTGGCCGTAGGAGAGGTCGATCTCGTCGCCGTAACTGGTGCTGTTCTGCTCGGCGTCGAAGTCGTGGTACCAGGCCTGCAACTGGCCACCCCACAGCGGTATGGTGGCGCCGACGTAAGCATCCTCGATGCCGTCGGCCGGTGTGGTAAGGAACACGTCGGCCCAGCCCTGGAAGGCATGCTTGGTCGCCAACGGGGTCTGGAAGGCGCGGTTGCCGACGCCGTCGTCACCGCCGAGTACCTCGTAGCCGCCCTTGAGCACGATGCCCTGCCAGGTGTAGCCCAGTTCGGCCAGGTAGTAGTCGCTGTCCAGTTCCTGCGGGTTATCGGCGTAGTCTTCCTGTTGCGCGTATTCACCGACGATGCTCAAGGCGCCGATGGCGCCAGTGGCACGTACGCCGTTGGTGCGGCTGGAAAGGCTACCCACCGGGGCGGCAGCGGTTACTGCGATGTTGTCCAGGCCGAGTTGGTAGCTGTAGCCGGTCAGGGTCAGTTGTGGTGCGCCACGGCGATCACGCAGGAGAATGTACTGGGCATTGAACAGGTGGCTGTGGCCTTCGATGTTGGCCGGGTTGGTCTTGTTGTCGTAGCGGCCGTTGTCTGGACCGAAGATGGTGTTGATGTTGTCGAGGTAGCTGTAGGTCAGGGTCATGCCGGTGATCGGTTTGATCTGGCCGAGTACGCCGTCATAGGTCTGCTCGTTCTGGCGCCAGGCCACGCCACCGACGAAACGCTGGTTGTCGAGGTTGATGCGCTGACGGCCGGCCACGGCGTTGCCGTACTTGTAGTCATAGCGCAGTAGGGCCTGGTTGAACTCGGTGCCATCCGGGTCGGCGACCACGGAGAAGTCCTTCTGACCGTCGCGGGTGTTGTTGTAAGAGGCATCACCGATACGGCTGACATTGTCTGCCTCGACCAGGCCGGACAGGCCGTGCCACTTGCCGCTCTGTACGCCGATGCGGGTGCGCAGGGTCTGGGCGTTGGCATTGTTGAGGGTGTTGTCCTGGTCGACGTTTTCGTAGCGGTAGCGAGCATCGACGCTGACCTTGCCGTAGTCGACCAGGTTGGCCAGGTCTTCGGCGGCCATGGTGACGCTGCTGAAGGCGCCGCAAACGGCCAGAGAAAGAACAGAAAGAGTGTGGAGACGCATGTCGGTATTCCTTGTGCCAAAACGCAAAAAAAAACGCCACGAGCGACCGCCTCGGTTAAGAGCGGGCTTCGTGACGTCGTTGTCGGGTTGGCAGACACGCCGTTGTGCTGTCCGGGATGGGTCATAGCAGGGAGCGTGCCATTTTTTCTAGCGCATTGATTTGCAATGAAATTGTTACGGTTTTGTGCGCTTTTGATGACGCTGGCTGCACTGCGGTGGCGCTCGTTTGCGTAGGGCAGACCCAGGGCAGTGCAGTTGGCGAACTGTGATTGCAGAAAAACATGCCGCTGTAACGGGCACTCGTGCACGGCTGCGGCCACACTGCAGGCATCAATGGCGAGGAGGTGGCTCATGCAACTGGATTTTCATCAGGTCGATGCGTTTAGCAAACATGCGTTTCGCGGTAATCCGGCGATGGTCTATCGGCTGGACGCTTGGCTGGGCGATGAGCTGATGCAGCAGATCGCCGCCGAACACAACCTGGCCGAGACAGCGTTTATGGTCAAAGAGGGCAGCCACTGGCATATCCGCTGGTTTACACCGGCGGCCGAGGTGCCCTTGTGCGGGCATGCCACGCTGGCGGCAGCTCAGGTGTTGTTCGAGGTGTATGGCGAGCCGGGCGAGGCCATAACCTTCAGTTGCAAGTCAGGGGCGCTCAGTGTCAGTCGCGAAGAAGGGTTGCTGGTGCTGGACTTTCCGGCGCTGATGCCACAACCGGTGGCGGTCAGTCTGGAGCTGGAGCAGGCCCTGGGCGTGAGCGTGGTTACCGCCCTGGCAGCCGACAAATTGCTGGTGGTGCTTGATGACGAGCGCAGTGTGCGCGCCTGTCGTCCGGACTTCGCCGCGCTGGCGCGCTTGCCCTGGCAAGGCGTGATCATTACCGCGCGTGGTGATAAGCACGATTTTGTCTCACGCTTTTTTGCCCCGGCCATTGGCATCAACGAAGACCCGGTCACAGGGTCCGCCCATTGCAGCTTGATCCCGTATTGGGCGCAGCGCCTGAATAAGTCGATGTTGTCCGCCTATCAGTGCTCAAGCCGCGGGGGCGAGTTGCGCTGTCGGCTGGAGGGTGAGCGGGTGAAAATCGGTGGGCATGCCCGTTTGGTGGCTAGCGGTCGCCTTTGGCTTGGCGCGGCTTGACCCAGGTACCGTTACTGGGCGGGGAAGACCACTAGGTGGTCGGCGGCAATGCTGATGCCAACATCGCTGCCGGGTTCAAGGTCGGCATGGCTGGGGAAGATTGATTCCAGCAGGCTGCCGGTCGCCAGTTGCAGGCGATAGAGGGTGGCAGCACCGAGGAAGGTCTTACCGACAATGCGCGCCTGCAGCTCGCTGCCGGGGGCGTAAACAATGTCATCCGGACGCAGCAGCACATCCACGGCGCTGCCGGTGGGCCACTGATAGGCGCGGTTACCGCGGATCACGCCGAGCTCGGTCTGCACTGTGTCGGGTGACAGCAACTGGCCGCGAATGAAATACCCCTGGCCGATAAAGCTGGCAACAAAGGGCGTCAGCGGCTCGTGGTAGAGGTTGTAGGGCGTGTCCCCCTGCTGCAGGCGCCCTTCATTGAATAC
>NKIE01000171.1 GCA_002256055.1 Pseudomonas sp. PGPPP3
TAAAACCGGCTTCCAGCGCCGCCGTGGTCAGCGACAGGCCCTGGGTCACGCCTACGGCGGTGACGAACAGGCGATGCCACTGCCGGTAACGGCGGATCGGCACACCCAGGGTGTCTTTGAACAGCTGCGACAGACGCGGCTCGGACAAGTCCACCTGGGCCGCTAAGTAACGGGCCGAGAGATTATTCGCCACGTCACGCTTAATCAGGGCCACCACGCTGCTGATGCGCGTATCCAGTTTGAATGGCGTTGACGTGCCCACCAGCTGTTCGATCAAGGTATAGGCTTGGGCCGGCGTGGTCTGTTCATCAAGCAATTGGCGATGGCGCTCAAGCCACTGCGACTCATCTGCCAGCCCTATACACAACCCGCCCTCAGCCGCCGTCATCTGCCCACGCAGGGCGGCGCAGTCAGCACCAAAGGGGTCCAGGTACCAGACCACCAGACGATTGTCCGCGGCCTGCAAGCGCACCCGACTGCCGGATGGCAGCAAGGCGCTACGGCAATTCAACAGACGCCCGGCCGATTCCAGGGTAAAGCCCTGATCGAGGCCAAGTACCAGAGTGGCGGCGGCTTGCGACAGCTCAAGGGACTCACTCAACTGACCGATGAACAGGGTGCGGCGGTCCCACAGATACAGCAATGACGATGGCGTGGCCGAAGGCATGGCGGTGGTCCTGAATGAGCGATCAGCGGTAGCTGTGGCTCTTATTGTTGTCGTGGGCCTGGCAGACCCTGATTCCCAGCGTGGGGGTTTTACCCCTCGGCGTAAAGACGCAGGCGCGAGCTTTGCGCAATCGCCGCACAGGCCGAACAAGTTCATCGGTTCTTACAAGTCAGGCGCAGGCGGTCGTGCTCAGATGGCGGATGTCTCGTGTCGGCAGTACGAGGCTCAAAACACACAATAAAAACAATACTCAGGAATGCCAACATGAAGAAACTGCTTGCTGTTTCGCTGCTCACCCTCGGCCTCGGTTTGTCCTTCAGCCACACCAGCCAGGCCGCCACCACCGAGGCCCAGACCAAGCACCCGATTGTGCTAGTGCCCGGCATCTTTGCCTTCGATAGCATCGCGGCGATCGACTACTGGTACAAAATCCCCGCAGCCCTGCAAAGCCAGGGCGCCACTGTGTATGTACCGAAAATCAACGCCTTCGACAGCTCGGCCAAACGCGGCGAAGCACTGATCGCCCAACTCGACAACATCCGCGCCAGCTCCGGCGGCAAGATCAGCAAGTTCAACCTCATGGGCCACAGCCAGGGCGGCATCACCGTGCGTTATGTGATGAACACCCGGCCAGACCTGGTGGCCTCGGTGACCACCATGAACACCCCGCACAAGGGCTCGCCCCTGGCCGACCTGGTGACTGGCGTGGCACCGGCCAGCAGCCTGCAGGGCGTAGCGTTCACCGCCTTTGCCAATGCCGTCGGCGACCTGGTCAACCTGCTGTCAAATAACAAGAAAAGCCCGGCCGATGTGCGCGCCATGCTCGCCGAATTCAACAAGCCCGGCGCTGCGGCCAATAACCAGCGCTACCCGGTTGGCATCCCCACCACCGCCTGCGGCGGCGGAGCGGAAACCGCCAACATCAATGGCAACAGCGTGCGTATGTATTCGTGGAGCGGCACCGCGCCCCTGACCAACGTGCTGGACGCCTCTGACGTGCTGTTCGGCATATCGCGCTTTGCCTTCACGGAAGCCAACGACGGCGTCACCGGCAAGTGCTCTAGCCACTTCGGCAAGGTGCTTAAAGACGACTATTTCATGAACCATCTGGACGTCACCAACCAGATCTTTGGCGCCGTCTCGCTGTTCGAGACCAACCCCAAGACCTTGTTCCAGAGCCATGCCAGTCGCCTGAAAAGCCTTAGCCTGTAAACCGGCAGGCGCGCCGCCGGACACTTGCGCCGGCGGCGCCGACCTGTGCCAGTGGAGAACCCTGATGCCCATTCGCTTCCGCCCGCTGGCCGTCGCCAGCATCAGCCTGGCTGTGCTGGCCGCCGCGATCGGCTACTTTTTCGCCAGCCATGCTGCGCCCACACCCAGCCCAGCCAGCCAAAGCGCCAAGGCCGTGCAGGTACGCAGCCTCAATCAGCAACTCAGCCAGCAAAGCCGCCTACAACTGCCAACCCCCGGAGTCCTACCCGCGCCCCTGCAAGGCGCCAGCCATGGTGTAGCCCTGCAAACCGACGACAACGGCCAGCTGCGCCTGCAGCCAGAGTTGCTGCAACTGTTCGACTTCTACTTCAGTGCCATCGACGAGGAGCCGGTGGCACAGATTCTGTTGCGCATTCATCACGACCTCGCCAGCCAGCTACATGAGCCAGCACTGGCCCAGGCTCGCGACCTGCTCAAACGCTATCTCGACTACCGCCTGGCCATGGCCGACCTGCCCGCCGGTAACTCCGCACCCAGCGCAGAGACCTTTGCCCAGCACTTGGAAGCCCTGACGCGCTTGCGCGCAACGCATTTCAGCTCCGAGGAAAACCAGGCTTTTTTTAGCAGCGACTTGAGCCAAGACCAGTTCATGCTCGCCCAGCTACGCCTTAATGAGCGCGGCCTCAGCCCCGAACAACAGCGCCATGAGCTGGCCCTGCTGGAAGCCAGCCTGCCAGCCGAGCAACGCGCCGTGCGCCAGCAGGTCAGCCGCGACGGCGAGCTGTATACCGCCACCGAAGCCCTGCGTGCCGCCGGCGCAAGCGACGAAGCCATCTACCAGCTGCGCGCCAGCACCCTCGACCCACAGGCCGCCAGCGCCCTGCAACAGCTCGACGAACAGCGCCGCCAATGGCAAGCCCGCTTGCAGGCCTATGCCGCGGAACGCAATACGCTGCGCCAGTCGGGTCTCAGCCCTACCGACCAACAACTGGCCATCGAGCAACTGCTCGCCCAGCGTTTTGATGAGCGCGAGCGCCTGCGCGTTATGGCCCTCGACGCCGAACTCTGAACCCAGACTGCGCCGCCGACGATCAGCACGGACGTGCCATACGCCATCTATTAAGCTATAGGCATCTCACTCCCACCCAGTGACTCGCCCATGCACATTTTTCGCTGGCTGTTCTGCCTGCTGGCCCTGCACCTGACGCCCGGCCTGCAGGCCGCGCCCCTGCAGCTGTACACCGAAGACTACCCGCCGCTGAACTTCAGCCGGGATGGCAAGCCGACAGGCCTGGGCGTTGAGGTGGTAGAAGAAATCCTGCGCCGCACGCAACAGCACGCGCATATCCAGATCGTGCCCTGGGCACGGGGCTATCAAAAAGCCCTGACCGAACCCAACAGCGGCCTGTTCGTGACCATGCGTACGGCTGAGCGGGAGAAACTGTTCAAGTGGGTAGGCCCCATTGCCGTCGCCGACACCAGCTTCTACGCCCTCAAAGGCTCCGGCATGACCATCGCCAGCCTCGACGATGCCCGCCAACTCGGCACCATTGCCGTGCCACGTCAGTGGTACAGCTTCCAGACCCTGAAAGCGCAGAACATGCCCAACCTGTATGGCGTGCTCGGCCCCAAGCAGATGATGACCATGCTGCATCATCACCGAGTAAGCCTGGTGGTGGCCGATAACCTGACCCTGACCCAGCTGCTGGCACTGGGCGATCTCACCCCTGACGATGTCGAACCGCTGCACAGCTTCTTGCGCAGCTATGCCTACATCGCCTTCTCTCCGGACACTGACGACACGCTTATAAATCAGTGGCAACGCAGCCTCGATCAGATGAAGGCCGATGGCAGTTTTCGCACCATTTGCCAACGCTGGTTACCGGGGCAGGAATGCACCCTGGCACTCACAGCACCTGCACCTTAAAAAAGGTGCCCTGATTGATTGGCTATACGCACGAGTCCTAATTTCATAGCCAAACGGTCTTAAGCCCTCAGCATCTAAAGCCACACTGCGAATATGCATTCACAGCAATAAGGGCTTAGAGGGCATGGGCATGCACGACATCAAGGTGGTTCACCGGCTGTTTCTCCTGATCATCATTCCTTTACTGGCCATGCTGGGCATGCTGGCCGTGGCCATCAACGGCTTCAGCCGTATCGACTCAGGGGTTGGCAGCCTGTACGACGACCGCGTGGTGCCCTTGCAGCAACTCAAACAGATCAGCGACTACTACGCGGTGAACATCATCGACGCCGTCAACAAGGCCGACCACGGCCTGTTCAGTCGCGATCAGGCCCAGAGCGAGATCAATACCGCCCAGCGCGAAATCGAGCGGCTCTGGCAAGCCTATATGGCCACCCAGCTGACCCCGAGGGAAAGCCAACTGGCCGAGCAGGCCCGCAGCCAATTCAGCGCGGCGAACACTGAACTGCAGCGCCTAGAGGCGTTCCTGCAAGGCGCCCCTGGCGATCTCAAGGGCCAACTCGGCGCCTTCAACGGCCAGCTCTACCAAAGCATCGACCCCATCAGCAGCAGCATCGGCGAGCTGATCCAGTTGCAACTGGACGAAGCCAAACTGGCCCGCGAAGCCGCGGCCGAGGCCTATCACAACGTACGCAACCTGATGATCGGCGTAGTCCTGTTTATTGTTGCCATCAGCCTGCTGGGTGGCCGCTGGGTCGCCGGCAGCATCAGCCAACCGCTGGGCAACCTGCTGGTCGCGCTGCGCAAGGCCGACAAAGACTCAGACCTAACTGCGCTGGCACAAACCCTGGGCAACAATGAAATCAGCAGCGTGGCCAGTGCCTACAACAACATGCTGCAGCGCTTCAGTACGGTAATCACCGCCCTGCAGGAGTTGACTGAAAGCATCCGCAACCAGACTGAGGAGCTCAGCGCCGTCACCCTGCAAACTCGCACCGACGTCGAGCGGCAGCAACATGAGACCGACCAAGTCGCTACGGCGACCACGCAGATGGCGGAAACCATTCAGGAGGTCGCGCGTAATGCTGCGAGCGCCGCCCAGGCAGCGAACAGCGCCGACCATGAGGCCGTCAGCGGCAGCCAGATGGTCAGCCATACCCTGCAAGCGGTGTCCGCCCTGTTCAGCGAACTGGAAAACACCTCCAGCCTGATCGGCGAAGTGGAAAGCGCCAGCAACTCCATTGGCACAGTGCTTGAGGTGATCCGCAGCATTGCCGAACAAACCAACCTACTGGCCCTGAATGCGGCCATCGAAGCCGCCCGCGCCGGCGATCAGGGTCGTGGTTTTGCAGTGGTGGCGGATGAAGTGCGCAACCTGGCCAAGCGGACCCAGGAATCCACAGCGGAAATTGACCGTATGATCCTGCGCCTGCAAAAAGGCTCGCGCGACGCAGTGCATGCGATGCACAACGGCCAGGACCAAGCCAAGCAAACCGTTAACGAAGCCGGCCAGGCTGACGGCGCCTTGCACAGCATCCGTCACTCGGTGGACACCATCATGGCCATGAACACTCAGATTGCCAGTGCCACCGAAGAGCAAACGGCGGTGGCCCATGAGATCAATCGCAACCTGATCACCATTCATGACGTCGCCATCAGCACCCAACAGGCCGTCAGCCACATCGACCAAACGAGCCACGCGCTCGCGGAGATTGTCGTCAAGCTGCTGGCCATGACCCGTAGTTTCCAGGTCAAGGCCGCTCACTGAACAACCTGGCGCCGGCGCTGCTTCAAGCGTCGGCCGCCTCCTCAAGTTCGATGAAGTCCGGCTTGTCGCGCACGCAGCACTGCGGGCAGTTGTAGTCTTCAGGTAATGCAGCAAACGGCGTACCCGGCGCATAGCCACTGAAGCGATCACCCAACGCGCGGTCATACACGTATCCACACTCGGGGCATTGATGCTGGCTCATGCAGCCTCCCGTGCCTGTGCAGTTGGCTCGGTTTGCAAGCCGTACTGACGAATCAATTGCTGACGCTTGGCCGGCAGGAAGTTGATCCGCTCGACATCGCCACCGACGGCCGCGATCAACCGTGGATTCATCACATGGAACCACAGCGGCGGAATGTAAGCTGCGATAAACATGCCGAAGTAGCCGGAGGGCAAACGCGGCAGCTCGCTGAAATCACGTAGAGCCTGATAGCTGCGGGTTGGATGGGCGTGATGGTCGGAGTGCCGCTGCAAATGGAACACCACCAGGTTGGAGACGATGTGATTGCTGTTCCACGAGTGGCGCGGCTGGCAGGGCTCATAGCGGCCATTGGCGAGCTGCTGACGAACCAGGCCGTAGTGCTCGATGTAGTTGGCCGAGGTCAGCTGAAACGCACCCCAGAAGGCCACCAGCAACAACACCGGCACCATCGCTGGGCCGAACAGGGCAATCAGGCCGCCGTACAAGGCCAGGGTCAACAACCCCGCCTGCACGATTTCGTTGTCCAGGCTC
>NKIE01000172.1 GCA_002256055.1 Pseudomonas sp. PGPPP3
TTCTCCAGCTCGCGGCGGCGGCGCATCTCGCTGTCGACGCTGGCGATGTAGAACTGGTAGCGGTTGCGCGAACGGCTTTTAGCCAGGGTCATGGTTTGTTCGGCTTTCTGCAGCAGTTTCTCGGTGCTGTCGCCATCTTCCGGGAACAGAGTGATACCGATGGTGGCGCGTAGGCGGATTTCCTGGTGCTCGAGAACGAACGGCTGCTCGAGGTCGTCGAGGATGGTTTGCGCCAATTCTGCGGCTTCGTAGGGTTGCTCGATGTCAGCCTGAATCAGGGCGAACTGATCGCCGCCCAGGCGGGCCAGGGCGCCGAGACGGCCACTGTGGCTGCGCAGACGGTCAGACAGCAGCAGCAGCAACTGGTCGCCGGTTTGGTAGCTGAATTGTTCGTTGACGCCCTTGAAGTCATCCAGGCCAACGCAGAGTACGGCCACACGATGTTGTACGCGGCCTGCGTCGCTGAGGATCTGGTCGAGTTGCTCCTGCAGTTGCTGGCGGTTGGGCAGGCCGGTAAGGAAGTCATACTGAGACATGCGCTGCAGGCTGCTTTCGGCTTCGCGACGCAGGTGGGTGTTACGTTCTATGGAGGCCAATAACTGGTTGGCGGTGTTGATCCACAAGCCCAGTTCGTTTTTCTCGTTGCCCTTGAGCATTGGCAGCTTGTGCTCGCTGGGACGGTCCGGGTTGATGTTGCTCAGGTGCTCAATGATTTTCGACAGTGGCTTGGTCAGCAGCCATTGATAGACCAGATACAGCACCAGGCTCATAGCCAGGGCGCGGAGCATGCCGGAAATGAAGATCACCACCGAGCTGGTAATGAAGTTCTCGCCATAAGGCGCGGTATCGAGGGTGATGTTGAGGTCGCCGTAATACTCTTTGTACGGTCCACGACCAACCAAAGGAATGCTGAATGTCTGTTCTTTGCCGAGTATTACGTCAGTGAGAATGCGGCTCTCGATATCCAGCAGCGGGCGAGATTTTTCTGCTAGCACTGGCTCATTGGGGTGGCCAATGGCGGCGTAGCGCACCGAGTCATTCTGGAATAGGCCTTCGATCACTTGCAGGCCCATTTCCCGGTCCAGGCTATAAACCGCCTGGGTCGATGGGTCGCTGAACATGGCCAGGATGCGCTGGGCATCGTTGGCGACGGTCTGGCGGGTCTTGTAGATGTCAAAGACGATTTGCGCACAGCTCAACACCAGCCCGACGATCAGGGCCGAGAGCAGAACCACGCGCAGGAGTTTCAGCGACAAGCTGTGCCTGAGATCAAGCTTCAAATGGATGATTCCTTGTTCGATGCTCGAGGACTCAACTACTCGTGAGTATTGGCAAAGTCTCGATAACCGTCAAAGCCTGATTTTTACTCAAGGCTTTTTTTTTTTCGCAAGTTACTGGTTGCGTCGGTGCTTTACAACAGACAAGGAAGGGATGCTCAAGGTAGGGCCTTTTCTCCCAGGGCTTGAATGGCCAGCCCTTGCTGGGCACGAAAGCTTTCCATGTCGAACATGGTGCAAATTTCCTGGATTTCGCCGCTGGGCGTGAGAGTCCAGAACGCCATGGCGGAGATGCTCAGTACTTTGTCGCTGGGAGGGTAGCCGAAGGCCGGTTTTTCGATGGTGCCGATCAGGGTGCTCCAGGTCACTACCTTGTTGCCTTCGGCAATACACTCCTCGACCACCACCTGCAGGTCGGGCATGGACAGGCGAATGTCATGGACCATTTGGGTGAAGGCGCTGCTGTTCAGCGGGCGACCGATAAACGAGCTTTTATATAGGAAGTCTTTGCTGTGCAGGCGTTCGGTCAGGGCCAGGCGGCCTTTGTTCCAGGATAGATCGATGTGCTGACAAACCAGGCGTTTCAAGTCATCCAATGACATGGTGGAACTCCGCAGGGCAGGCGCTAGAGTGCGCAAAGGTTTGTGCACTCTAGCGCCTTTGTGTGCGCTGGGATTGGCCGCGGTGACAGCTTTAAGCGAGATTCAGAACCGGCTCACACTAGCCCGGCGAGACTCAGGGCCTGGTAGCCGGCATACAGCGCCAGCAGGGCGAAGGCGCACGCGGCGATACGGCGGATCAGAGTCAGTGGCAGGCGCTCGGCGGCGAAGTTGCCGGCCAGCACCACCGGTACGTTGGCCAGCAGCATACCCAGGGTGGTGCCAATAATGACCATGATGAAGTGTGGGTACTGAGCCGCCAGCATCACCGTGGCCACCTGGGTTTTGTCGCCCATCTCGGCCAGGAAGAAGGCGATCAGAGTGGTCAGGAACGGGCCGTAGCGCTTTAGGCTCGACGCTTCGTCATCGTCGAGTTTGTCCGGAACCAGGGTCCACAAGGCCACAGCCGCAAACGCCAATGCCAGCACGGCACTCAGGGTGGCTGCGGAGAAAAAGCTGGCGACCCAGCTTCCTACGGCGCCGGCGGCGGCGTGGTTAGCCAAGGTGGCAACGATGATGCCGGCGATGATCGGCCAGGGTTTGCGAAAACGCGCGGCCAGCAGCAGGGCAAGCAGTTGGGTTTTGTCACCGATTTCGGCGATGGCCACGATAAAGGTTGGGACAACCAGGGATTCGAGCATTGGGGTTCCTTGGGGCGGGTTAACAATTGGCTATGACACGAACAACCTTCCCGCCCCGGGTGAGGTGTACGTGTCATAGGGCTTGTCAAACCGGCGGCCTGCGTAGGCAGGCGTGGGTCGCACGCGCCATGGTCTGTTGACCAAGTATGTTGACGCGTGCCGGGCGAGCTGGCGCTCGCGGGAGACTACTCCCCTAGGACGGGGTGCATTGTGCCCAAGCCTGCCGCTATCGGCAAGCGTTCGGCGCTCAGAGGTTGCGCCGCCAATCGCGTTCGGCGCGGCTTTCGCGGGTTGAAGTGCGCACTTCGACTGGGCGTTTGGCCTGGTACAGGTGAAAGCCGTCCGCTGCCGCCAGGGTTGTGCAAGGGCCGAGACTGGCTTCGATGATCGGGGGGTACTTGAGGAAGTTGTTTGCCACCAGGCGCAACTCGCCGCCGGGCTTGAGGTGCTTGGTCGCTTCGCGCAGCAGGGTTTCGGTCGCCTGGTATTCGGTGTGTACGCCCTGGTGGAACGGCGGGTTGGTGATGATCACATCCAGCTCGAAGGGCGCTGCATGAATGCCGTCGCCGGCCACGACCTCGGCCTGCAGGTCGTTGGCCTGCAGGGTCAGACGGCTGCTGGCGAGGGCGAAGGCGTCGACGTCCAGTAAGGTCACCTGACTCTCTGGGTAACGGCGCTTGAGGGTGGCGCCAAGCACGCCAGCCCCGCAGCCAAAATCGAGAATGTGACCGGCTGGCAGCTGATCGAGGTGCTGCAACAGCAGGGCGCTGCCGCGGTCCAGGCGGCCGTGGCTGAATACTCCTGGCAGGCTGACGATGCTCAGCGGGCCGTCTGCCAGTGGTAGCTCATAGCGTTGGGCTAGGGTCATCAGGTCGGGAGCTGCGGGCGCTTGATCCACCCGCACCTGCCAGAGCTGGCAATGGCGGGCACTGTCGAGTTTGCGTGGCTTGCCGTAGCTGCTCAGCTGTTTAGCTGCGCGTTCGATGCCTGCACGTTTTTCCCCGACCAGAAACAGCTCGCGGCCGCCCAGGCGCGCAGCCAGGGCCTGTAGCAGGTAGTCGCAGAGTTCACGGGATTTGGGCAGGAACAGCACCGCTGCTTCGAACGCGGCCTCTGGCACGTTCACGCCAAACTGGCTGCGCCCGGCAAAGCGCGCCTGCAGCAGGGCCTGTTCACCAGCATGCCAGCTCCAACCGTGGGCAGCGGGGAAGCGGCCGAGCAGGTCATCGCCCGGTAGCCCAGCCAGCAGCAGGTTGCCGGTAAACAGCTCGGCCTGACGCAGCAGTACTTCGCTTCGCGGGTCCATGATTGCTCCTTGGAAAAAGTAGCGCAGCTTAGCCGATTCTCGGCCACGGCTGGGTATTGCCTGCCGGCGTGCTCAGTTGATCAGGCGGCGTGGCGCGGCATTGAAATAGGCATGAGCATTTTCTGCCAGTTGGCCGACGATGCGTTGCCGGGCTTCGCGGCTACCCCAGGCACAGTGCGGGGTGATGATCAGGCGCGGAATATTACCGGCCAGCAGCGGGTTGTCGGCCTGCGGTGGTTCGCTGCTGAGCACATCACAGGCGGCGCCGCCCAAATGGCCGCTGCGCAGGGCATCGGCCAGGGCCTGCTCGTTGACCAAGCCGCCGCGGGCAGTGTTGACCAAGAGGGCGCTGGGTTTCATTGCCTGCAGTTGATCGGCGCCGATCAGGTCGCGGGTGTGTTCGTTGAGCGGGCAGTGCAGGCTGAGGGCGTCCACTTGGGGCAGCAGTTCATCCAATGGCAGACGGTCACTGCGCGCCGGGCGGCCGGGCAGTTGGCCGAGCAGCACGCGCATGCCGAAGGCCTCGGCCAGGCGGCCGACGGCGCTGCCCAGTTCGCCATGGCCGAGCAGGCCGAGGGTCTTGCTGTGCAGCTCCATGATCGGATAGTCCAGCAAGCAGAACTGGCTGGCGTGCTGCCAGCGCCCTGCAGCGACGGCCTGTTGATAGTCGGGCAGGCGCGTAGCCAGGGCCAGCAGCAACATCAGGGTGTGCTGCGCCACCGCCGGGGTGCCGTAGCCTTGGCAGTTGCTCACGGCAATGCCCTGGGCGCGGGCGGCAGCGAGGTCGACATTGTTGCTGCCGGTTGCAGCGACCAGGATCAGCTTGAGGTCCGGGCAGGCAGCCAGGGTGCTGGCATCCAACTGCACCTTGTTGCTGATCACCACTTGGGCGCCTTGCAGGCGTTCGATGATTAGCTCTGGCGGTGTTTGGGCGTGCAGGTGCAGCGTGTCGAAGACCTGCTGTAAAGGCGCGAGGTCGAGGTCGCCGAGATCCAGCGAGGCATGGTCGAGAAATACCGCGCGGCGGCCACTATTCATCAGCTGTACCTGTTGCAGGGAAGGGCGTACGGATAAGCTGGTCAGCCTAACAGAAGGCGATTATGGCTGTGGAGGCTGCATGTACTGGACGGAATTTCTCACGGTGGCACTGGTGCATCTGCTGGCTGTCGCCAGCCCCGGCCCGGACTTTGCCATCGTGCTGCGCGAGAGCGTGAGCAACGGTCGCCATGCTGGCATGTGGACGGCCCTGGGGGTCGGCAGCGGGATTTTGCTGCACGTCGGCTACTGCCTGCTGGGTATCGGCTTGATCGTGTCGCAGTCGATTGTGCTGTTCAATTTACTCAAGTGGCTGGCGGCGGCGTATCTGATTTACATCGGTATTCGCGCGTTGCAGGCCCGTCCGGCTGATCCGGCCAGCGTCGAGTTGGCACCGCTCGCAACACGTTCGCCACGGGCGGCGTTTGTCCGCGGCTTTGTCACTAATGGTCTAAACCCCAAGGCCACGTTGTTTTTTCTGTCGCTGTTTACCCTTGTGATCAGCCCACAAACGCCACTGCTGGTGCAGGCCGGCTATGGCCTCTATCTGGCCCTGGCTACTGCTTTGTGGTTTTGCGCAGTGGCGCTGCTGTTTAGTCAGGCGCGGGTGCGGCGCGGCTTTGTGCGCTTGGGGCACTGGTTTGACCGACTGATGGGGGCGGTGCTGGTTGGGTTGGGTATCAAGGTGGCGTTCAGCGAGCTGCACTGAGCCTCCTTGCCCCCAATAAAAAAGCCCCGCGAGCGATCCCTGCGGGGCTTTTTTATTGGGGGCAAGGACTAGACGTCAAAGTCATAGTCGTTCAGCTGCTTTTGCAAGCGCCGCTCTTCCAGGTAGTTGTCGATCACTCGACGTTTGGCCAGGTTGGTTTTGGCGACTTCCACCGGTGCTTCAGCGGCTTCTTCGCCGTCCTCGGCTACCAGGTCGTCGTCTACTTCGAGGGGTTGGGTTTCAGTGCTCATCAGTTTCACTCCAGCTTTGGGGTGCCATTTGCGGACCTTATAGCGGCAAAGCGATGAAGGGTAAAAAAGTTTTTTTCAATCGGCAGTATAGCCAAAGCTGTAAAGACTCAATCGTCGCTGGTCTTCTGCTTGAAATCACACAGATCCTCGATCCGGCAGCTGCCACAGCGCGGTTTGCGCGCTTGGCACACGTAGCGCCCGTGCAGAATGAGCCAGTGATGGGAGTCGAGGAGGAATTGTTTAGGTACAAACTTGAGCAGTTGGCGCTCCACCTCCAGCACGTTTTTGCCGGGGGCGATGCCGGTGCGGTTGCTGACCCGGAAGATATGCGTATCCACCGCCATG
>NKIE01000173.1 GCA_002256055.1 Pseudomonas sp. PGPPP3
CACGGCGCTGAGCGCCGTGGTTGGGCTGCAGGACAGGATGGCGCGTGCCAAGAGTGCCGGTGACGCGACCCATGAGCCGTTCACCTACATCGTCCTGGTGGCGGGCATCTATCTGGCCATCACCAGTGTGTCCTTGCTGGTCTTGCGTTACCTCGAGCGGCGCTACTCGGCCGGCGTCAAGGCAATGGAAATTTAAGGGGCGGCCATGATTTTTGACTACAACGTGGTATTCGACAGCCTGCCGCTGTACTTCTCCGGTGTGCTGGTCACTCTCAAGCTGCTGCTGATCGCTCTGACGTTCGGCCTGCTGTTGGCCGTGCCGCTGGGCTTGATGCGGGTATCCCGGCAGCCTCTGGTGAACGCGCCAGCCTGGCTGTACACCTATGTGATTCGCGGTACGCCGATGCTGGTGCAGCTGTACCTGATCTATTACGGTCTGGCTCAGTTCGAAGCGGTGCGGGCCAGTGTGCTGTGGCCGTATCTGTCCAATGCGACCTTCTGCGCCTGTTTAGCCTTTGCCATCAATACCAGTGCCTACAGTGCGGAAATCCTGGCCGGCAGCTTGAAGACCATTCCGCCTGGCGAGATCGAGGCGGCCAAGGCCATGGGCATGTCGCGGGTCAAGTTGTACCGCCGCATTCTGCTGCCGTCGGCTCTGCGCCGGGCGCTGCCGCAGTACAGCAATGAGGTGATCATGATGCTGCACACCACCAGCCTGGCGTCGGTGGTGACTCTGATTGATATCACCGGGGCGGCGAAGACCATCAGCTCCCAGTACTACATGCCGTTCGAGGCCTACATCACGGCCGGCCTGTTCTACCTGGGCCTGACCTTTATCCTGGTGCGCTTGTTCAAGTCGGCAGAGCGCCGCTGGCTGGCCTACCTCGCGCCACGTAAGGCCTGAGGTCAGTCATGCAACGGATCGAACATGTTTTGCCCTGGGGGTGCCTGGGCACCGAGCGCAAGCTGACCGTGTTTCGTTTCGGCAGCGGGCCGTGCAAGGCCTATATCCAAGCCTCGCTGCACGCCGATGAGCTGCCGGGGATGCGCGTGGCGGTGGAGCTCAAGCAACGCCTGCGCGCCCTAGAGTTGCAAGGGCGGCTGAGTGGGGTGATCGAGCTGGTGCCGGTGGCCAACCCGATCGGCCTGGGGCAAATGCTCCAGGCGGCGCCGCAGGGGCGTTTCGAGTTTGCCAGCGGAAAGAACTTCAACCGCGATTTTGTCGACCTGGCCGAGCAGGTGGCGCCGCGTATCGCTACGCAACTGAGCCAGGACGGGCCGGCCAATGTGCAGTTGATTCGTGCGGCCATGCATGCCGTGCTGGATGACTTGCCGGCGCCGACGGCTGAGTTGCAAGGCCTGCAGCGCTTGTTGTTGCGTCATGCCTGTGATGCCGATGTGGTGCTCGATCTGCATTGCGATTTCGAGGCGGTGCCACACCTGTATTCGATCCCGCAGCACTGGCCACAGTGGCGTTCGCTGGCGGCACGGGTCAAGGCGGGGGCTGCGTTGTTGGCTCAGGATTCCGGCGGCAGTTCCTTTGATGAGGCCTGTTCAGGTGCCTGGTGGCGACTGGCTCAGCGCTTTGCCGATTACCCCATTCCGCTGGCCTGCATGGCCACCGCGCTGGAGTTGGGCGGTATGGCCGATACCGACAAGGCGGCGGCCGAGGCGGGTGCCGAAGCGATTTTGGCTTTCCTGGCCGAGCAGGGGCTGATTGCCGGTGACTGGTCGGCGGCGCCTGATGCGTGTTGTGAGGCAACCCCGTTTGCCGGTGCCGAATACGTCTATGCGCCACACAGTGGGGTGGTGAGCTTCCTCCAGCCGTTGGGTGCGCAGGTGGCAGTGGGTGATCCGCTGTTTGAGGTGTTTGATCCGCTGGATGACCGCCATTCGGTGGTCTGTGCGCAAACCGCTGGGGTGCTCTATGCCCGTGAGCGGTTGCGCTTTGCCCAGCCGGGGCTGTGGCTGGTCAAAGTGGCCGGCGCCCAGGTGCTGCGCCAGGGGCGATTGTTAAGCGATTGAAATACATGAATCGGCAGCCAGTTTGTTGTTTCGGCTGTCAGTGGCATTGAGCGATGCGCTGCCCGCCTGGGGGCGCACCATTACCGATAGAGAACCCAGACCATGTACAAACTTGAAGTCCAGGATTTGCACAAGCGTTACGGCAGCCATGAAGTGCTCAAGGGTGTGTCGCTGGCAGCCAAGGCTGGCGATGTGATCAGCATTATCGGTTCCAGCGGTTCGGGTAAGAGCACTTTTCTGCGCTGCATCAACCTGCTGGAGCAGCCCCATGCCGGCAAGATTTTGCTCAATGGCGAAGAACTCAAGCTGATCGCCAACAAGGATGGCGCCTTGAAGGCGGCCGATGCCAAGCAATTGCAGCGCATGCGTTCGCGCCTGTCGATGGTTTTCCAGCACTTCAATCTGTGGTCGCACATGAGCGCCCTGGATAACGTCATGGAAGCACCGGTGCATGTGCTGGGCATGGACAAACAAGCTGCGCGGGAAAAGGCTGAGCATTACCTGGCCAAAGTCGGCGTGGCCCACCGCAAGGACGCTTACCCGGCGCACATGAGCGGTGGTGAGCAGCAGCGCGTGGCCATCGCCCGAGCCCTGGCCATGGAGCCGGAAGTGATGCTGTTCGACGAACCGACCTCGGCGTTGGACCCAGAGTTGGTCGGCGAAGTGCTCAAGGTCATGCAGGATCTGGCTCAGGAAGGACGTACCATGGTGGTGGTGACTCACGAGATGGGCTTTGCCCGTGAGGTATCCAACCAGTTGGTGTTTCTCCATAAGGGTCTGGTGGAGGAGCGTGGCTGTCCGAAAGAGGTGCTGGCCAATCCGCAGTCGGATCGCCTCAAGCAGTTTCTTTCTGGCAGTTTGAAGTAACTGCCGGCGCCTGCGGCTAGGCTCTGATAAATGTTGCCTGTGGGTGTTTTGCCCAGCTTCGCTGTATTTCCCGCGGCCCAAGGCCTGCATGAGGAGAGAGATGTGGTTTTTGCCAGTATCCCCGGCCTGATTCCGTCCCCTATGGTTTTGGCCAGCCTGCGCTGTGGGGTTGCCTTGGTATGACTCATCCCGTGCGCCGCATTGGTTTTCTGCTCTGGCCTGGCACCCGTCCTCTGACCCTGGCCCTGGCCGAGGAAGCCCTGCGAGTGTCGCAGCGGGTGCATCCGGATGTGCATTACGAATTGTTGTTTCTGCAAGCCGAGCCTGCGACAGATGCGCCTCAGGAAGATAGTTGGCGCCTGCCGGGCGTGCCTTGGGCTGGGCAGTTGGACGGTTTGCACAAGCTTCTGCTGGTGACGGATGAGCCGCCTGGCAATCTCTCGCCGGCACTCTCGGCGGCCCTTAAGCAGGCGGTGCGCGCGGGTTGTGTGCTGGGTGCGGTGGCGGCCGGGGTCTATCCGCTCGCTCAGTTGGGGTTGTTGGATGGCTACCGGGCGGCGGTGCACTGGCGTTGGCAGGATGACTTTGCTGAGCGCTTCCCCAAGGTAATTGCCACCAGTCATTTGTTTGACTGGGACCGCGATCGCCTGACCGCCTGTGGCGGCTTGGCCGTGCTGGACCTGTTGCTGGCGGTGCTGGCCCGCGATCACGGCGCCGAGTTGGCTGGTGCGGTGAGTGAGGAGTTGGTGGTCGAGCGCATTCGTGAAGGCAGTGAGCGTCAGCGTATTCCGTTGCAGAATCGCCTGGGTTCCAGTCATCCGAAGCTGACTCAGGCTGTGTTGCTGATGGAGGCCAATATTGAAGAGCCGCTGACCACCGACGAGATTGCCCAGCATGTGTGCGTGTCGCGTCGCCAGCTGGAGCGCATCTTCAAGCAGTACCTCAATCGGGTGCCCAGCCAGTATTACCTGGAGCTGCGCCTGAACAAGGCCCGCCAATTGCTGATGCAGACCAGCAAGTCGATTATTCAGATCGGTTTGTCCTGCGGTTTTTCTTCCGGGCCGCATTTTTCTAGCGCCTATCGCAACTTTTTCGGCGCCACCCCGCGCGAGGACCGCAACCAGCGGCGCAGTGCCAGCCCGTTCGAGCTGACCGAGTCAGTGGCAGAGCGCAGCTAAATCCAGACCCGGCCAGTGAGTCGGGTTTTTTATGCCGCTGATTCAGGTCGGTAGGGCGCAATCGGCTGGCCACGGAAATTTTCCCGGTGCTGCGCGGCAGCGGCTTGCAGCGTTTAAACTGCGCCTTCCCGATGCTTTGTGTCGCATTTTTGCAAGCGCCGGAGCGGCATGGGTTGGCCCTGTAAGAAGTTGTCGCATGGCGGCAATGCCAGCCTCTAAACAGCCCCTACAATCCTTTCATCGCCAGCCATTACAGGCCGGCGTTCCCTCTCAGGAGAGTTTCGATGTCCGTTGAGCATGCGCACGTAGCACGCGCCGATTTTGATCAGGTAATGGTTCCCAACTATGCGCCCGCCGGCTTTATTCCGGTGCGCGGTGCAGGTTCGCGTGTCTGGGATCAGAGCGGTCGTGAGCTGCTCGACTTTGCTGGCGGCATTGCAGTCAACGTGCTTGGCCATTGTCATCCGGCCCTGGTGGCGGCGCTGACTGAGCAAGCCAACAGCATGTGGCACATCTCCAACGTCTTCACCAATGAGCCGGCCCTGCGCCTGGCCCACAAGCTGGTCGACGCCACCTTCGCTGATCGGGTGTTCTTCTGTAACTCCGGCGCCGAAGCCAACGAGGCCGCATTCAAGCTGGCCCGTCGTGTGGCCTTCGATAAGTTTGGCGAAGAAAAGTGCGAAATCATTGCCGCTACCAACAGCTTCCACGGTCGCACCTTGTTTACCGTCAGCGTCGGTGGCCAGCCGAAGTATTCCGATGGCTTCGGGCCGAAGATCCAGGGCATCACCCATGTGCCGTACAACGATCTGGCCGCGCTGAAAGCCGCTATCTCCGACAAAACCTGCGCTGTGGTGCTGGAGCCGATTCAGGGCGAGGGCGGCGTGTTGCCGGCTGAGCAAGCCTACCTGGAAGGTGCTCGTGCGCTGTGCGACGCGCACAACGCGCTGCTGGTGTTCGATGAAGTACAGACCGGCATGGGCCGCAGCGGCGAGCTGTTCGCCTACATGCACTACGGCGTGACTCCGGACATCCTCTCCAGCGCCAAGAGCCTGGGCGGCGGTTTCCCGATTGGCGCCATGCTCACCACCAACGAGCTGGCCAAACACTTGGCCGTCGGCACCCACGGCACCACTTACGGCGGCAATCCACTGGCTTGCGCGGTGGGCGAAGCGGTGATCGACATCGTCAATACCCCTGAAGTGCTGGCGGGTGTGAAGGCCAAGTCGGCGCGCTTCAAGGCCAAGTTGGAGCAGATCGGTCAGCAGTACGGCGTGTTCAGCGAAGTGCGTGGCCTCGGCCTGCTGCTCGGCTGCGTGCTCAGCGAGGCCTGGAAAGGCAAGGCTAAAGCTGTGTTGGACGCCGCCGCCGCCGAAGGTCTGCTGGTGTTGCAGGCCAGCCCGGACGTGGTGCGTTTCGCCCCGAGCCTGGTGGTGGAAGACAGCGACATTGATGAAGGTCTGGCCCGTTTTGAACGTGCCGTGGCCAAGCTGACCCAGGCCTAAGCCGGGTCACAGGTGGGCCGTTCAGGATGAATGGCACCTTGATCTTCAGGGATGAACCGTTCTGTGTGCGCCGTGGCCTTGGGTCGCGGTTTTCTCCGGGGCTGGCGCTGCCAGGTTCCGGGGCTTTTATTCAAAAGGAGTGACCCCCATGCTGGTGATGCGTCCTGCGCAAATCGCAGACTTGTCCGAGGTGCAGCGCCTGGCTGCGGACAGCCCGGTGGGTGTCACGTCCTTGCCCAACGATGCCGAGTGTTTGCGCGAGAAAATCGCTGCATCGGAGGCCTCGTTTGCTGCCGAAGTCAGCTTCAACGGTGAAGAAAGCTACTTCTTCGTCCTTGAAGACACTGACACCGGGCGCTTGGTCGGCTGCTCCGGGATTGTTGCCTCGGCGGGTTACTCCGATCCGTTCTACAGCTTTCGCAACGAAACCTTCGTGCATGCTTCGCGCTCGCTGTCGATCCACAACAAGATCCATGCCCTGTCGCTGTGCCATGACCTGACCGGCAACAGCCTGCTGACCAGCTTCTATGTCGAGGCCGATCTGGTGCCGTCGGTGTGGGCCGAGTTGAATTCTCGTGGCCGCCTGTTGTTTGTCGCCAACCACCCAGAGCGCTTCGCCGATGCGGTGGTGG
>NKIE01000174.1 GCA_002256055.1 Pseudomonas sp. PGPPP3
CTTGCCTTCTTTCAGCGCTACGTAGCCGGTGCCTGAACCATGGGCTGCCACATCAATGCGCACCTTTTCACCGCTGGCCTTTTGGCCGATCACTTGTTGTTCATTGGGTTGACCGTTGCTTTCGATGCGTACATCGGTGAAACCTTCCTGCAACAGCAAGCCTTTGACTAAGGCCGGACCGAGCTTGGCGCCAATGGTGTTTGAACCCTGAATCTGCAAGGCAGGGGTGTTGTCCATCGGCACCGGCAACGCAGCAAAGACACGCCAGGGCAGGGCGTAGCAGACAAACCCGAGAATCAGCAGGCCGCACGTGCGGCTCCAGGTGTCGCGATCGGTGGCGGGCGAATTACGCAGCATGCGGACATGCACCTTCTATGAGGGGAGTAAGTGCTGCGCAGAATAAGTCAGGGACGTTACCGAAAAATGACAGCCGCCCAGGGCGGCAGGCTTCTAGTGCGGGGGCTACAGGTAATGCCCGGCCGTTGTCAGCGACCGGGCAGCGGCAGACTTAGAAGGGTTTGATCGCAACCTTGAGAACGCCGTCACGCTGATGGCCGAACAGGTCATAGGCAGCGACGATGTCATCCAGCTTGTATTGGTGGGTTACCAGCAGGCCCAGGTCGACACGCCCGGAGGCCACCACATTGAGCAGGCGGCGCATACGTTCTTTGCCGCCGGGGCACAGCGAGGTGACGATCTTGTTGTCACCCAGGCCTGCGTGAAAGGCATTCAGCGGGATCACCAGGTCAGTGGAGTACACCCCAAGACTGGACAAGGTGCCGCCCGGCTTGAGCACGCGCAGGGCGCTCTCGAAGGTCGACTGCTGGCCCAGCGCCTCGATGGCGGCGTCCACACCACGACCACCGGTAAGCTTGAGGATTTCGTCGACTACATCCACTTCGTTGAAGTTGAGGGTGACGTCAGCACCGAGTTGGCGGGCGATCTGCAGGCGTTGGTTAACGCCGTCGATAGCAATAATGGTGCTGGCGCCGCGTAACTTGGCTCCGGCTGTGGCGCACAGACCAATCGGCCCCTGGGCGAAGATCGCCACCACGTCGCCGATCTTGATATTGGCGGCTTCTGCGCCGGCGAAGCCGGTGGACATGATGTCCGGGCACATCAGCACCTGTTCGTCGCTAAGGCCGTCGGGCACAGGCGCCAGGTTGGCCTCGGCGTCGGGCACCAGCACGTATTCGGCCTGGGTGCCGTCGATGGTGTTGCCAAAGCGCCAGCCACCCATGGGCTTGTAGCCGTGACAGGTGCAGCCGCCATCCTGGGACGACAGGCCGTCCTGGCTGGCATAGGAGTTGAAGCTTGGGCAGATGGCGCCAGCGATTACCCGCTGACCTTCCTGGTAGCCCTTAACATTACGGCCCAGTTTCTCGATCACTCCCACCGGTTCATGGCCGATGGTCAGGCCGGTGGCCACCGGGTATTCACCCTTGAGGATGTGCACGTCGGTGCCACAGATCGTGGTGGTGGTAATGCGCAGCAGGGCATCGTTTGGACCCACCTCGGGGATGGGCTTGTCGACCAGTTCGATCCGGCCAGGGGCTACAAAGACGGCGGCTTTCATCATGCTCATCAGATCATTCCCTCATCTCGTTAAGATTCAATCCAAGACCCTGTACATAGGACTCTATGCATAGGCCAATGCGCTGTTCAGCGCGTAGATCTATATCAACGCTATGACGAATGGTGTTGCCGCCGTGCTTTTGCGGCTTTAGTTCAGCTCCAGCCAGATCGGTGCATGGTCGGACGGTTTGTCCATCCCGCGCAGGTCGTAATCCACGCCAGCGGCTTTGAGTCGCGGTTGCAGGGCGTTGCTGGCCAGGATCACGTCGATGCGCAGGCCGCGTTTGGGCTCGTCCTCGAAACCGCGGCTGCGGTAGTCGAACCAGCTGAAGCAGTCATTCACCTCGGGGTGCAGTTGCCGGAAGCTGTCGTGCAGGCCCCAATCCTTCAGACGCTGCAGCCACTCACGTTCTTCCGGCAGAAAGCTGCACTTGCCGGTACGCAACCAGCGCTTGGCATTGTCGGCGCCGATACCGATATCGCAATCCACGGCCGAGAAAATGATATCGCCCATCACGATCAATGGCTGAGTCGGTTGGAACTGGGTTTCCAGCAGTTGCTGCAAGTCGGCGTAGAACTTGGCCTTGGCTGGGAACTTGGTCGGATGATCGCGGCTTTCGCCCTGGGGGAAATAACCGTTCATGACGGTGATCGGCTGGCCGTCAGCATCGGCAAAGGTACCCCAGATAAAACGCCGCTGGGCCTCTTCGTCATCGCCGGCAAAGCCCTTGTGCAGGCTTAAAGGCGCCTGGCGCGAGAGTAGGGCAACGCCGTAATGGCCCTTCTGGCCGTGATAATGCACGTGGTAGCCGAGGGCTTCGATGTCGGCAAAGGGGAATTGCTCGTCGGCAACCTTGGTTTCCTGCAGGCCGATGACATCCGGCTGGTGCTTGTCGATCAAAGCGGCCAACTGATGAGGGCGGGCGCGCAGGCCGTTGATATTGAACGAGACAATCTTCATGGGCGGAGCAGTCCTAGGCTTACGGGGGAGGGCTTGGGCGGCGATGTTAGCAGCCTGACGCTGGCCGCGCCGAGTCGGCATGGCCACTCAGCCGCTAATCTGGCGAGCACTGGTGGCGACTGCTAACGTGCCATTAGCTGTTTATTGCTGTCATAACAATGAGAACCCCACAGAGGTCGCCCCCCCATGCCCACATCGCCCGCCGAAGTACGAATGCTCGACAGTGGCTACGTGCGTGAAGCTCGCTCGCTGCTGTACCACGCCTATCGTCATGAACCGACTTTCGGCTATTTGCTCGAATCGGAGCGCACAGGCTTCGATCAGCGGGTACGCGCCACTGTACGTGAGCTGGTCAACCAGCATTTTGCCGAAGAGCAACCGGCTATTGGCCTGCTGGTCGATGACCGCTTGGTGGGCATCGCGTTGATTGCACCACCGCAGCGGCGTCTGGGCATTACCGAGAGCTGGAGCTGGCGCATGCGCAAGCTGCTGCCCGCCGGTTTCCGCTGCACCCGCCGTTATCTCGACTACCACGAAGCCGTGCAGGCTTGCCTGCCGCCAGGGCCGTTCCACATGTTGCCGCTGCTGGGCATTCACCCGGAGTTTCAGGGGCAGCACCTTGGCGAGCAGCTGTTGCAGGCCCTGCATAACTGGTGTGCCGAAGACGACAGCTCTCAGGGCGTGGTGCTGGACACCGGCAACCCACACTACCTTGAGTTCTACCGGCGTTTGGGCTACGAAGAGGTCGGTGAAGTGGCCGTGGGGCCGATCATCGAGCACGTGCTCTTTCATCCGAACCCTAAGGTGCTGGCCAAGGTCCGCGCCTGAAGCGCCGAAGAAATAACTGCTCACGCAATAAGCCCCGCCAACCGGGGCTTATTGATTTATAACGTGTTACCTCCTCAACCCAACCCACAAGGAACTCCCATGACCCAAGTCACCCTGCGCGGCAATCCGATCAAAGTGGACGGCCACTTCCCTCAAGTTGGCGAGACAGCCAAGCCTTTCAGCCTGGTGGCCAATGATCTGGCTGATGTGGCTCTGAGCAAGTTCGCCGGTCAGCGCAAAGTGTTGAACATCTTCCCGAGTGTCGACACACCTACCTGCGCCACCTCGGTGCGCAAGTTCAACGCCGAAACCAGCAGCCTGGCCAACACCGTGGTGCTGTGCATCTCCGCCGACTTGCCGTTTGCCCAGGCGCGCTTCTGTGGTGCAGAAGGCCTGAGCAATGTGATCAACCTGTCGACCATGCGTGGGCAGAACTTCCTTAAAGATTACGGCGTGGCCATCGCCAACGGTCCACTGACCGGCGTCGCCGCACGCGCGGTGATCGTGCTTGATGAGCACGACAAGGTGCTGCACAGCGAGCTGGTGGCTGAGATTGGCGACGAGCCGAATTATGCCGCTGCCACTGCCGTACTGAAGTAACGTCTGCTCGCCATCCTCCAGGTCCGCGCTTGCGCGGGCCTGGCAACCCTGTAGCTGGGAGTTCTGAGCATGAAACAGTGGCTGATCTACGGTGCCAACGGATACACCGGTCGCCTGATTGCCTTGCAGGCCAAACGCTTGGGGTTGCAGCCGATATTGGCTGGACGCAGCTTGGATATTCATCGCATCGGCGCCGAAACCGGCCTGCCGGTGCGCCAGTTTGATCTAGCCGACCCGCGTGCTACCGCGGCGGCCCTGGTCGACGTGCAACTGGTGCTCAACTGCGCCGGGCCGTTTTCCGCTACCGCCGCACCCATGATTACCGCCTGCCTGAATGCAGGCGCTCATTACCTGGACATCACCGGCGAGTACCGGGTCTTTGAGCATGCCCACAGCCAGCATCAGGCGGCTTGTCGCGAGGGCATCGTGATTTGCCCAGGTGTTGGTTTTGATGTAGTGCCCACCGACTGTCTGGCCATGGCCCTGCATGCCGCCATGCCCGATGCGGTGCAATTGCACCTGGGTTTTGCCACCGCCAGCGGCCTTAGCCCTGGCACCTGCAAAACCCTGATCGAAACCCTCGCCGACGGTGGCAAAGTGCGCGAAGGCGGCCAGTTGCGCAGCGTGCCCAACGCGCACCAGATGCGTGAATGCGATTTTGGCGGCGAGCCGCAGTGGGCCATGAGCATTCCCTGGGGCGATGTGGTGACAGCGGCTTACAGCACTGGGATCGCCAACATCAGCGTCTTTGTGCCGGCGCCCAAGCCGATGATCCGTGTATTGCGTGGCCTCGACTGGCTGCGACCGTTGCTGGGCGCGGCTTGGCTGCAGCGCGGGCTGGTGGCGCTGGTCGAGCGCTGGGTTAAAGGGCCAACCGCCGAACAGCGTGCCAGCTTGCACACCCAAGTCTGGGGCGAAGTGCGTAACGCAGCGGGCGCGGTCAAGGTTGCCCAGCTGCAAACCAGCAATGGCTATGCCCTGACGGTGCACTCGGCCTTGCATGTGGTGCAAGCCCTGCTGGCCGAGGCCCATGCCGGTGGCTACTACACTCCGGCACAGTTGCTGGGCTGGCAATTGGTGGAGCAATTGCCGGACTGCGGCAAAATTTCGATCCGCTGACCAACAGTGCGTAACAGCGTGGCGGTCGAGACCGCACCCACAACGGTCACTGCCGAGTAGCCATTCGCCGTGCTAGAAATGTCCGGTAAGGTAAAAAGCCGGTAAAGAGGCTTTGCGCCAGGGCCGCGAGTGCTTATCGTTCAGGCCACATTTCCCGGCTGTGACGATCATGTCTGCTAGTTCTTCGAAATCTTCGCTGTTTATTACCCTCCGTCCGTGGCTGATCAGCGCCGTCGCCTTGCTGGCGTTGGTGCTGCTGGTTCAGCAATTGGCCAAGCCCAGCGGCCCGGAACGTCCCGAGCGCGGCCCGCGCGGGGCGGCCAGTGAAGAGTTTCTAGTCAGCGCCAGTGCTGTCGAACGCGTCGACCTGCCGGTGCACTACAACGCCCTGGGCACCGTCACGGCCTTCAATACCGTGGTGGTGCGCAGCCGCATCGACGGCGAGTTGGTCAAGGTGCTGTTCGAGGAAGGCCAGCGGGTCAAGGCCGGCGATCTACTGGCGGTGATTGATCCACGCAGCTACCGCGCCGCCCTCGACGAAGCCGAAGGCACCCTGCAGCAGAACCAGGCGCAACTGCGTAATGCCGAGATTGACCTGCAGCGCTACCAGGATTTGCTGGCCCAGGACTCCATTGCCCGGCAGACCCTCGACACCCAGCAAGCGCTGGTCAACCAGTACCGTGGCACCCTGAAAGCCAACCAGGCCAGTGTCGATCAGGCCAAGCTCAACCTGCAGTTCAGTCAGATCCGCGCGCCCATTGGCGGTCGCCTGGGCTTGCGTCAGGTTGATGTCGGCAACCAGATCAGTGCCGGTGACACCACCGGCCTGGTGGTGATTACCCAGGTACAACCGATCAACGTGGTGTTCAGCCTGCCGGAGCCGCAACTGCCGCTGATTCGCCAGCAGTTGGCCACTGGCAAGCCGCTGCCGGTCGAGGCCTTCGACCGTAACCAGCAACTGGCGCTGGCAACTGGCGCCCTGGCGAGCATCGATAACCAGATCGATATCACCACCGGCACCCTCAAACTCAAGGCGCGTTTCGACAACCGTGACGAAGCGCTGTTTCCCAACCAGTTCGTCAATGTGCGCCTGCTGGCCCAGACTTTGTC
>NKIE01000175.1 GCA_002256055.1 Pseudomonas sp. PGPPP3
CGACCAACGAAACACACGGCACAGAGACCCGCACGTCCTGGCTGATCAATGTCCAAAATGGGTTGTATATGCCCGGCTGATCCAGCAAACGGAACGCCTCACAGCCATAGCGCCAGAGGCCGTCCAGATGGGGCACAAGAGCTGCGTAGGTGTGACCGCCAATGGTGCCGCCGGTATGGACGTTTTGAGAGCCCAGGGTGAACTGCTGGACTACTGAATGATGAAAGCGCAGCTCCAGGCGGGTTACCGGCAGGGCTGGGTCATAATTGCACTCGTCAGTGTCATCAAACGGGTTATCAGTCAGGCGCCAGACCTTTTCCCAATAGTCGAGTTTGTCCGTTGCGCGGGCTTGGGCCGTCTTGTCGTAGATGCACAGTTGCAGACCGCTGGCAGAACCGAACATGGCAGTTTCACCGCGACCATAGGTCGAGCACTTAGTCGCCCACTCGATTTCACTGATCCCGTGAACGTTACGCTGAGCGCGGGCGCGGCAGTGCATGCGTGCTGCAATGTCGTCAGGAGGTGTCCAGCCTTGCACGTCTAAGGCGAGGTGAACGGCGCACTGGTTACAGTACTGCCGTTGCGAAGTAATCCATGAGCTTTTGCAGCTCGCCATGGGAGCGACATTCGATGGCGTGCGGCGAAACTTCAATTTTCAGGTGTGGGCCGTGGGAGTCGGCTTTGGCGTTGAAGTTTTTAATCAGCAGGATGATGCCGAGGTCAGCATTCTGCAGTTTGTACTGGTAGCCAGAGTCACGCCCTACGCGTCCCTTGTGCCAAATTTCGCCAGCAAACTCGACGAAGCCTTGGTCTTCAAACATCGGCAAAACGTCAGGCCGCAACATGCCCCGATAATGCTGGCGCACCGTGTCAACGCCACAGCGCAAAATGCGAACGCCTGACAGGTCGGTGAATTTCAACGAGCTGGTATCAAAGAAAAGACGACTACGAACGTCTTCTTCAAACGTCAGGGGTTTAACGCGTAGCTGATGCTTTGGCTTTGCCATTTCAAATACTCCTTACTGCAACGAATTGACACTCTGCTATTCGGTTTATATGACGTGTTACAGGGACGTCAGCGGACGGGCCGCGCCCGCGCTCGCAGGCTCGCGCACAGGCGCAAGGCCCGCCGCAAACTGGTCAAGCTGATAAGCCCACCAGATATCCGTCACAGCCATGCCCAGCAGGAAGCCGAACGCTAGAACGGCGCAAAATTGGTTCTTAGTCATGGTCATGGCCTCGATGTGTTTTCAGCGATTCACCGACGCTGGCGGGCGCGCGCGGATGCAGAAGCCGAGCCGCGAGTTGATCGACCTGATAGGACCAACAGAAGGCCATCGCGGTGACGCCTAGGAGGAAGCCGAACGCCAGGACGGTGCAGAATTGGTTCTTAGTCATCGCCAAGGCCTCGATGCGTATTCAGAGTCAGGAACAATCGTGAGCGCTTCGCTGCGTGGCTTGGCGGGCGCCTCGGTGAGTTGTTCGGGGGTGCGTTCGGCACGGTTGCCTTCAATCTCAGGCGGGCGGCGATCCTCTATCGCAGGATCAAACCGCCCGTACTCCACCGAGTTTTTGCAGAACGAAAACGAGGTTTTGTGCCAGGTGCCTTGCTGGGTGTAGCACTCGCAGATGTAGGACTTTTCGCCGGCGGTGATGACCCGATAACGCCGAGCGTTGCGCTCGATGTAGCCGGGATCAGAGGAAATCATGCAGGACAACCGCGGGTAGGTTTTCGGCTTGGTCAGGCTGTCGTAGATAGGTGCAGAGCTGGGCAAGTCAGGAATGCGCGGGGTACGAAGCGCCACGTACTCGGCGGCGCCGATTTGCTTGCCGGTTTTGCCGGTGGCCTCTTCGGGCGGCACCACGGCAGGCAGGTAGCTCGACGCTTTGCCGGCCACCTCTTTGGCGGCCTCAACAGTCTTGTCCCCGTTAAAGCTGTCCATGGCCCGGTAAATCATGAAGATGATGAATACCACCAGCACCGGGATGATCAGCAGCTTGCCCGGTGGCTTGAACTTGAAGTGGTGTTCTACCGCCGAGTCATAGACGCCGAAGAATTTGGAATCCAGCTTGATGAAGCTGTGGGAGGAATCCTTGAGCGCAGATTGCTTGTCGACGTCGATGCACTTTTCCGCCTCGTAGCGGGAGAGCTTTTTACCGCCGAAGATCCGCAGCACATAGATGTGTTTGTTGCACAGCTTGCGGATGTGGGCGTCGAGGAAGCTGGCGTGTTGGGTGACTAGATGCACCTCTAGCCCATCGTGGCGCATGGTTTCGAATTCTGAGCAGTACTGTGGCACCGCCTTGCGTGGATCTCGCACACCGAAAAACCGTTGGGCCTCATCGATCAGGACGATGGAGTTATCCGGCAGCTCATACCACTTGTGCGGATCTTCGAAGGCGTACCACTGCGCTTTCAAGCGCTCAGGTTTAAGCCCGTTGACGTTGTGGTAGTACACGGGCCGGCCTTCGGCTTTGGCCTTGCCGTCGATTTCCTTGATGGCGTTGAGGGTCTTGCCATGACCCATTAACCCGGTGCGAAAAACCAGCATGCAAAACCCCTTTAAGCCTCAATCGAGCCTTGGCCGCTTGGGTTGGGTTTACGCCATACCGGGTTGCGTCGAATGTCCGCCGCTTTATCAATGCCGGCCAAGATCAGGCGCGTGGTGACAGCGGCCAGGATGATGTTCACGGCAATATCAACCTTGAGCAGTCCAAGGATGTGTTGCACCAGGACAGGCGCGGTCACGAAGTTGGCGAGGATGTAGTTTTTCAGCTCATCCACCACAAAGTTGATGCCCACATAGCTGACGGCACCGACACCCACATAACGCATGGCGGTAGTAACCAAACGGCCCACGATTTCGAACAGGGTTGAAGCCAAGAGCGCCCACCACATATCAGGAACCTCCTACGGATTTGCCGATGTAGACGGCTGCAAACAGGCTTGCCAGGGTCACCACCAGCCAGGACATGGAGGTGGCGAAGTTGCAGAAGTAGTCATTCTTAAAAGCGAACTGCCGGCCCCATACGGTGAAGGTCTGCGCAGGCGGACAACTGGATGGCAGGAAGCGGGCATGGCCCGACAGCAAGGAGGCGATTTGCACTTCCTTCTCTTCGATATCGCCATCAGGGTCTTTCAGGGTTTCGGCAACGCCGGACTTGGCTAACACGGGATCAAGGCCGCGCTCGGATTCACAGCGCTGGATTTTCTGCAGCTGGACCATGGCGCAGCCGACTGAATCCCCGGAGCAGACGAAGGGATCTTTGCAGCCCAGGCCACCAGCGGTGCCGGTATTGCCGCCTGTGTCTCCACCGCCGGTATCGCCGCCACCCGTGCAACCTGGGCCGGTCGGTTCAGCAATGCAGGGATCAACAGGCGGAACGGCTGCGCAGTCAGTGCCGGTCAGAACGGTGCCAGCAGGACACTTACTCACATCGGGCGGCGGTGGCGCGTCATTGGTGGCGCAGGCTTCGCCCGTGCGCTTGGCGTTGTAGTCGCAGTGGATAAAAACCGGACTTTGCTCGTTCACGGCAAAGCAGCTATCGACGGAAACATATTCCGCCATGCAGCCAGAGACGCAGACCGGCCACGGCGGGATAGAGGCATTAGCCGGATTGACGTTGTTAGGGAAAGAGGTGTCGCGGGGGCCAAGAGGCCAGGAAACACTGGTTGATTCACCGGCCGCACAAGTGCCTACGTAAACCGGCGTTTGGCCACTCACTTCGGGATAGGAAACGCCCGTCTTTACGTTGGTGGCGGAATAGAAACACTGGTTGTTCTTGTAGAAGACAAAGGCCGTAATGTTCCAAGAATCATTGATTCGGGCATTGGTGAGGTCGGCGCAGCCTTGCTCAATGCTGGTGTAGAAAACCGTGCGGGCATGGGTGTAGGCGTATTTAGTTTCGTTAGCCGCCCAGGTATTAGCGAACGGACAGCAGCAGAGCGCCAAGAGCAACAGTGATGACAATGAGCGCATACGCATTTGGATCAATCCCCATGGTTCGTGCTCCAGTAAAAAAGCCCGGACGTGCGCACATCCGGGCTTGGGTTTGCAGTTACAGAACGCGGCGCAGCCACTTGACGGTGGCGACCAACACCAGCACCGCAAACACGGCCATGCCGACGTTCTGAATCGGGGTTTCGGACGCAGTGATCGCGGTGGTGGCAGCGGTCACGTCGAGGCCGGCGGCGAAGGACGAAGCCGATGCAGCGACAGCGCCAACAGCGACACCGCCACGGGCCAACAGGAGGGACATTTTTTTGCTCATGGTTTGTTACCTCATAGGACTTTGCGGAGAACGAGCACCGTAAACACGCAGACAAAGAGCCCCAATGTGGCCTCGGTCAGTGCGTTGACTTGCTCGGGGGTTAAGCTGGAATACCCAGCTATTTCGGTTTCCGTGACGGACACCAGGGCACCCGTGCAGCTGATGCCGTTGTCGATTTGCCATTGCCCGTCACAGGCGAGATAGGTTTTCACAGCGGACTCCGGCACCGAGGACAGGCCGCAATCAGCAGCCACAGGCGACTAGGCGCCGAGTCGTGGCAGTGGTTGCAGTAGATGAAGACCATGCCGAAGCCCGCCCGAGGTCTTAGGCTTTAGGCGGCTGGGTAGCCGCAGGAGCCGGGGCAGGGGTCGTTGCTGGGCGGGAGGCCGGCTTGTTCACCGCCTCGATGTGTAGCGCTACGTTCTTGCCCTTGTTCTGACCGCCGCGCTCGACTTCAAAGGTGATACGCACCATTTCCATGGGTTCGAAATGGGCGCCAGCAGCGAACACCTCTTCGCCCACTGCGTCATCAATGGCCATGCTGATGATCGACAGGCCGTTGTCGGTTACACAGTCGGGTTCATCGCCGTAGAACAGCTTGTAGTAAGTCTTGCCCTCTACTGGGGTGCGTTGGGTGCCAAGGAACGGAACTTCCATTACTGAACGGGCCATGTTGTTGCCTCTCTGAGTTGCGCTTAAGTGCGCGGTTTTGCCTTTTTTCGAGCTGAGTTTTCCCGCACTGGAAAACGGTTAGTTTTTCCAATGGGCTTTGCTTGGCTTGAAGCGGCTTTGGGTTATGTCGCGGTTATTGCGTTGTCAGTTGGGTTTTCACACCAAGGGCCGGGCCCTTGTCATCCCCCGCCTTCGCCGTGGAGCGCGGGGCGGTAAAGATGCCCCACGCTCCCCAGCGCAGGCCGTCATGGAGCGTGCACGACCAATGGGGTCGGGCTGTTTGGAGGGCGAAGGTTTTGTCAGCCAGCAGACCAGCCAGTACAGGACGATCAGCAGGGCGAAGAAATTAAGCGTCATGCGGTGGCTCCCATAACGGCAGATACGGCGTGGGTTTGCCGGAGTCGTGCACAACGTGCCAGTACTTCGGCGGACGGCGCGAAGGCTCGTGTTTCACGCAGAACGAAGCCGGTTGGCAGTACCAGCGACCATTTAGCTGATACACATGCGAGGGGCGGCAGTGCTCGCAGGGTGTGGACTGGGAGGGAGCGGGGCTGACCATTTGCCGAGCTGACCAGCAGACAGAGCAGTCGCAGTTGTCGAGGTGCGGCAGACGCAGGTAGTCGCTGATGGTCTTCATAGGTCATGCCCTCGGCTGGGCGCTTGGAGCTGATGCAGATCACTGTGAAACCTCCCGCGTTGACTGGGCAAAGCTCGCCTCAAGGCGAAGGACGATTTCGGCATTTAGAGAGCGGCGCGCCTCTTTGGCGGCTTGCTCGACCTGGGCACGCAGTGCCGCAGGCATGCGTAGCTTGAATTGCGGATCTGTGCGGCTCATGGGTTCACCCCAGTGAAAAGCACCAAGCGGGTCTTGCCCAGCTTCAGGCTTTCGACGGCACCGATGCCGATCCAGTAAGCAACCGTATGCACGGGAACACCCGCCAGGGCGGCAAATGCGGCTTGGGTATAGAAAGGAGGACTCATGCCGTCCACTCCTGTTCCAGCAGCCAGGAGCGGAGCAGGGCGCTGTTCACCATGCGGCGCTTGCCGAGCTTTACAGTGGGGACTACGCCTTTCATGGCCCAGGCGCGTGCTGTGCCATAGGTAAGGCCGTTGCGCTCCGCCCAGGATTCAACGGTTTCAACGTCCTGTTGCGGGCCAATCAGCTTCGAAGGTTCCAGCTCTTCCAGTTCCATGCTCGTTC
>NKIE01000176.1 GCA_002256055.1 Pseudomonas sp. PGPPP3
CCTGCACGGTGCTGATCTCAGCCCAGCCGTCGGTGGCGACGAAACCATCCTTGGCATCCAGACCAACAATCACCTTGCCCGGAAACGCCTTGCAGGCGTCTGTCACGAACTGCGGGGCTTTAACCGCCTTGGTGCCGATGATCACGTAGCTGACGCCGGCCTTGACGTAGGCCTCGATGGTTTCCAGCGAGCGGATGCCGCCGCCGATCTGAATCGGCAACTGCGGGTAGCGCTTGGCGATGGCGGTGACCACTTCACCGTTGACCGGCTGACCTTCGAAGGCGCCGTTCAGGTCGACCAGATGCAGACGCCGGCAACCGCCGTCCACCCACTTGGCTGCCATGCTCACCGGGTCATCGGAAAACACCGTGGAGTCGTCCATGCGGCCCTGGCGCAAGCGCACGCAGGCGCCGTCTTTCAGATCGATAGCGGGAATAATCAGCATCGGGTGAACCTGTTCAAGTCGATAAATGGGGTAACGGGTCAGCTCTTCTCAAGCGACCACACGTCGCTTTCGAGGCTGGCGAAGCGCTCGGACAGCAGCGCCTGCACATCGGCAACCGCTTTGTTGTAGTAGTGCGGGGCAATCTCGCGGCTGAACAGATCGAGCACTTCCTGCACCTCGAAGCTGCCCAGTTGCAGCTCGAAGCGCTCATCGAGAAAGCGCTTGAGCAACTGCAACGCGGCCTGCTCTTCGCTGGCCTGCAGGCGCAGGATCGGCGCCTTCGCCTTGCCCCGGCTCATTTACCAGCGACCATTCCAGCTGGCGAAGTTCTGCAGCAACTGCAGGCCGTGGGTGTGGCTCTTCTCCGGGTGGAACTGCACGGCAAAACGCGAGCCTTCGGCCAGCGCCGCAGCGAAATCCTTACCGTAGTGCCCGCGCCCGGCCACCTGGGCCTGATTGCCGGCCTCGATGTAGTAGCTGTGGACGAAGTAGAAGCGCGCCAGATCGGGAATGTCATGCCACAGCGGGTGCTCAATGCTCTGCTGCACCTGGTTCCAGCCCATGTGTGGCACTTTCAGCTGCTCGCCATCCTCAACCATGCCCTTGCCGAAGAAGCGCACTTGTCCGGGGAACAGGCCGATGCAATCGACACCGTCGTTCTCCTCGCTGCGCTCCATCAGTGCCTGCATGCCGACGCAAATGCCGAGAAACGGCCGGTCGGCACTGACTTCCTGCACCAACTGGTCGAAGCCCAGGCGCTTGATCTCAGCCATGCAATCGCGGATCGCACCAACACCGGGGAACACCACGCGGTCGGCTTCACGAATCACCGCCGCATCGCTGGTCACCAGCACTTTGCCGGCGCCAACGTGCTCCAGCGCCTTGGCCACCGAGTGCAGGTTGCCCATGCCGTAATCGATTACTGCAACGGTCTGCATTTACAGGCAACCCTTGGTCGACGGCATCTGCCCGGCCATGCGCGGGTCCAGCTCGATGGCCATGCGCAGGGCGCGGCCGAAAGCCTTGAACACGGTTTCGATCTGGTGGTGGGTGTTGGTGCCACGCAGGTTGTCGATGTGCAGGCTGACCAGGGCGTGATTGACGAAGCCCTGGAAGAATTCCTGGAACAGATCGACATCGAAGCCGCCAACCACTGCGCGGGTGAACGGCACGTGCATCTGCAAGCCCGGACGCCCGGAGAAGTCGATGACAACGCGCGACAGCGCCTCGTCCAGCGGCACATAGGAGTGGCCGTAACGGGTCATGCCCTTCTTGTCGCCGATGGCCTTGGTAAAGGCCTGGCCAAGGGTGATGCCGACGTCTTCGACGGTGTGGTGGTCGTCGATATGCAGGTCACCGTGACACTCGATATCCAGGTCGATCAGGCCATGACGGGCGATCTGGTCAAGCATGTGTTCAAGGAAGGGCACGCCGATGGCGAACCGCGCCTTGCCCGTGCCGTCCAGGTTGATCGAGACCTTGATCTGCGTCTCCAGGGTGTTGCGCTCGACGCATGCCGTACGTTCGGCCATCACCAGCTCCCAAAATTGGCTTGCGGAAAAGGTCGGCATTATAGGCGGGCCGAGCCTTTGGCGGCTACCGGCGACGGTCGGCCACAAGAGAGTTACTGAACCACAGCCCGAAATGGCGCGATCCGCAGCAGATAGTGCAAACAGAGCAGGCTGACCAGGCAAAACCCTGCCACCGCGACGCCGGCCCACCACTGCGCCGGGGCCAAATAAGCGCCCCAGGCCAGCGCCAGCAGGGCCAAGCTCAGCAATCGCGCGGCTTCCAGACGCCACAGTCGGCGCCCCTCAAACAGTCGTCCCAGACTGATGCAGCCGACCACGATCGCCACCGCCAGTAACCAAGGCTCCCAGACCGCCGCCCGTTTGACGCTGGCAAGGAACGCCAAGGCTAGGGCGTTGATCGCCAGAAACTGAATAAACGCGTACAGCTTGAGGTTAGCCGGATAAGCGCAGGCAAAAATCTGCGCGCCCATTTCCGGCCACGGCCGCTGGCGCACATCGGCAGGGCGCCAGCCGGTGGGCATCCACCACAGGCGCAACTTGTCCCACCATGAGTGAGTGGCCTGCGCATCAGCCCAGAGCAAGCGCCACCAACTGAGTTGCAGGCGCAACGGGTCGAAACTGTTGACGGGCGTAGTCACCCCGTAGCGCACCGGCTCACGCTCCTCGGCAAAGGTGCCGAAGAGCTTGTCCCAGACGATAAACACCCCGCCGTGATTCTTGTCGATGTAGCAGTCGTTCTGGCCGTGGTGCACAAGGTGGTGACTGGGCGTGACGAGAATCTGCTCCAGCCAGCCCAGGCGCTCGATGTGCTGGGTATGAATCCAGAACTGATAGGCAAGCTGAATCCCAAGCAGGAGCAGAAACAACGGCAATGGCACGCCGAGCAGGGCCAGCGGCAAATAAAACGGCCAGTCGAAGGCGGTTTGAAAGGCGCCTTTGCGCAGCGCCGTCGACAGGTTGAAGTCTTCACTGGAGTGATGGGGTTGATGGGCGCCCCACAGCAGGTTGTAGCGATGCAGGCTGCGGTGCGCCCAGTAGAAGCACAGGTCCACCGCGACAAAGCCGCCCAACCAGACCCAGGGCGAGCCCGCATCCAACTCCAGCAAGCGCGCATGCTCATACAGCCAGGCGTAAGGGATCAGCAGCAACAAACGCAGCGGCCCCTCCAGCACCAGCCGCAGCACGGCACTGTTGATGCTGGTTACGCTGTCCGCCAGACGCCAGGTGTGACGACCCGTGTGGCGTTCATAGGCGAGCTCCAACAGCATCAGCAGGATGTACAACGGCAACGCCATTACCGCGATATTCACGCTCATCTTGACCCGTACTCGACTTATTCTTGTCGCCTAAGCCTAACCCCCACCGCCGTGATGCGCATGGCCGTAGCCGCCAAAGCGCGCCACCAAAGACGCCATCTCGGCCCATCTACCCGGCCCAGGGAACCGCGCCGGCACTTCAAGCCTCCAAGGCTACTGACTCGTGGTCGCAAACCGTGGCCCGCGCATTTGCCATCTGTCGATGGTGACGCGCGCGGCCGACGGTATACTCGCGGCCTCACCTGTATGGCTCTCACCACAAGGATTCGTCCATGAAAGCGCTCGGCAAAGTTCTGGGTCTGATATTTCTCGGATTATTGCTGCTGGTTGTCGCCCTCGGCTTCGCCCTCACCCAGCTGTTCGATCCCAACGACTACAAGGACGAAATCCGCCAGCTGGCCCGCGACAAGGCCAACCTGGAGCTGAGCATCAACGGCGATATCGGCTGGAGCCTGTTCCCCTGGCTCGGACTGGAGCTGACCGACACCACCCTGGCCAGCGCCGCCACGCCAAACCAGCCGTTTGCCGACCTGCGCCTGCTGGGCCTGTCGGTGCGCGTGTTGCCGCTGCTACGCAAAGAAGTGCAGATGAGCGACATCCGCATCGACGGCCTCAACCTGACCCTGCAGCGCGACGAACAAGGCCATGGCAACTGGCAGGACATCGGCCGCCCTGCCAAGCCCGCCAAAGCGCCTGATGCCGACACCGCCCCCGCCAGCCCGGCAACCGCCAGCAACACCGAAGCAAACACCAGCCAGCCGCTGCGGCTGGACATCGACAGCCTGACCCTGAGCAACGCGCGCATCGACTACCGCGACGCCAAAAGCGGCCAGCAGTACAGCGCCGAGAATATCCAGCTGAGCACCGGCGCCGTGCGCGAAGGCGCCAGCATCCCCGTGCAACTGAGCGCCTTCTTCGCCAGCAATCAGCCGGTGCTGCGCGCCCGCGCCGAGCTGCAAGGCCAGCTGCGCTTCGACCGCGCCCTCAAGCGCTACCAGCTGGAAGACCTGAAACTGTCCGGCGAAGCCTCGGGCGAACCCTTCCAGGGCAAAACCCTGACCTTCGCCACCCAGGGTCAGTTGCTGCTCGACCAAGCCGCACAGATCGCCGAATGGAACGGCCTGAAACTGTCGGCCAACCAGCTGCGCGCCCTCGGCGAACTCAAGCTGCGTAACCTGGACAAACAGCCGGCCCTGGAAGGCGGCCTGTCGATTGCCCAGTTCAACCTGCGCGAGTTTCTCGACGGCATTGGCCAGCCCGTACCAGCCATGAGCGACAGCAGCGCCCTAGGCAGCGTCGAGCTGGTCAGCCGCCTGCAAGGCAGCGCCAACAGCCTGACTCTGCAAGAGCTGACCCTGAAACTGGACGAGAGCACCTTTACCGGCAACCTGAGTGTCAGCGACTTCGCCAAGCAGGCCGTGCGTGCTCAGCTCAAGGGCGACCGCCTGAACCTCGACCGCTACCTGCCGAGCGCCAGCAAAGAAGGCGCCAGCGCCCGCCAGAACGAGGTGAAAAACACACTGGCCGCCGCAGGCCAGGCCGGCACCACCGACCTGCCACAAGCCCCCAGCCAACAGGCCTGGAGTGAAGCCAGCCTGCTGCCTATCGAACGTCTGCGCCGGCTGGATGCCCAGTTCGACCTGAGCCTGGGGCAACTGACCCTGAAGCAATTGCCGATGACCACGGTCACCCTCAAGGCCAGCGGCAAAGACGGCCTGCTCAGCCTCAGCGAACTGCGCGGCGAGCTGTACAACGGCAACTTCAACCACAGCGCCAGCCTCGACGTGCGCCCGGACAGCCCGCAACTCAAGGTGCAGAAAAACATCAGCCGAGTGGACGCCGCCAAGCTGCTCAAAGCCCTGGGACAAAAACCCACCATCACCGGCACCCTCGACCTCAACGCCGACCTGCAGACCCAAGGCAACAGTCAAAAGGCCTGGATCGACAACCTCAACGGCAACGCCCACTTCAACCTGCGCGACGGTGTACTCAGCAACGCCAACCTCGAACAGCAACTGTGCCAGGCCATCGCCACCCTAAACCGCAAAAGCCTGAGCGGCGAAACCCGTGGCAAGGACACCGCCTTTGAGTCCCTCGGCGGCAACCTGACCATCACCAACGGCGTGGCTTACAACCCCGACCTCAAGGCCCGCATCCAGGGCCTGAGCGTGAACGGCGACGGCAGCCTCGACCTGCGCGTATTGGGCATGGACTACCGCGTCGGAATCATCATCGAAGGCGACAAGAGCGAAATGCCCGACCCAGCCTGCCAGATCAACCCACGCTATGTCGGCCTCGAATGGCCGCTGCGCTGCCGCGGCCCGCTGGAACTCGGCGCCAAAGCCTGCCGTGTGGACAAAGAGGGCCTGGGCAAGGTCGGCGCCAAGCTGGCCACGGAAAAACTCGGCGAGAAGATCGAAGAAAAACTCGGCGACAAAGTCAGCCCCGAGCTGAAAGATGCCCTCAAAGGCTTATTCAACCGATGACACCTGAGCAATTCGGCAGCGCCGTACTCGACTGGTACGACCAGCACGGACGCAAAGACCTGCCCTGGCAGCAAGGCATCACGCCCTACCGGGTGTGGGTCTCGGAAATCATGCTGCAGCAGACTCAGGTCAGCACCGTGCTCGGCTACTTCGGCCGCTTTATGGACGCCCTACCCAACGTCCAGGCCCTGGCCGCCGCGCCGGTCGACGAAGTGCTGCACCTGTGGACCGGCCTGGGCTACTACACCCGCGCGCGCAACCTGCAAAAGACCGCGCAGATCGTCGTCGCCGAGCATGGCGGCGAGTTTCCCGCCTCAGTCACCCAGCTGACCGAGCTGCCCGGCATCGGC
>NKIE01000177.1 GCA_002256055.1 Pseudomonas sp. PGPPP3
AGGATGACGTTGTGTTTCATGGGCTTCTCACTAGTGGATGGCGGGTGTTACCCATCCTTGAACATGCCGCGGCTGGGGGGGCGCCGTGCGTCCCCCAGCCGCTATGCATTTATTGCATTTCGATGATCACGTTTTCCTGCCACAACTGCGGCAGGGCTTTGGCGGTGGCTTCCCAGGCCTTGGCATCTTTGATCGGCTGGACCTTGGCGTACTGCGCGTTTGGCAGCAGCTTGGCCTGCACATCGGCGGGCAGGGTCAGGTGCTCGGCACGGATCGGCCGGGCATTGCCTTTGGCCAGGTTGATTTGTCCGGCGTCGCTCAAGATGTACTCACGGGCTAGCTTGGCGGCGTTGGGGTTTTTCGCGTACTTGTTGATCAGTGTGGTGTAGCCGGAGATTACCGAGCCGTCGGACGGGATCAGCACCTCGAAGCGACTCGGGTCAATCTGCTCGCGGTAGCTCAAGCCGTTGAAGTCCCACACGATACCGACTTCCACTTCACCCTTTTCCAGGGTTTGGATGGTTGGGTTGGACAAGCCCAGACGGCCTTGTTTGGCCAGTTCGGCGAACAGGTCGAGGCCCGGCTGGATGTTGTTCTCATCACCGCCGTTCGCAATCGCTGCGGCCAGTACGCCGTTAACGGCCTGAGCAGCGGCGCTGACGTCGCCGATGGCCACTTTGTAGCTGCCTTTTTTCAGGTCAGCCCAGGAGTGGGGTACGTCTTTGACCAGTTGCTTGTTGACGATGAACGCGATGGAACCGGTATAACCGAGCATCCAGTGACCGTCGGCATCCTTGGCCCAGTCGGGGATCTGTGCCCAGGTGCTGGGTTTGAACGGCTGGGTTACGCCTTGTTGCACGGCAATGGGGCCAAAGGCCGCGCCGACGTCGCCGATGTCGGCGCTGGCGTTATCTTTCTCGGCGGCGAACTTGGCGATTTCCTGCGCCGAGCTCATGTCCGTGTCCATGTGCTTGAGGGCATACAGCTTGTTCAGGTCGGCCCAGGTATCTTTCCAGTTGGCCCAGCTATCGGGCATGCCGACGCTGTTGATGGCGCCTTCGGTGCGTGCGGCCTGTTCGAGTGCCTTGATATCTACGTCACCGGCCATGACCTGAGTGGCCATGGCGACAGCGGTTCCCATCAGTGAAGCCAGCAGCAGACGTTTCATGCGAAGTTCCTTTGCAGGTTGGGTTGTTGGTCTAGATCAGCAATACACGGGCCAATCTATGCACTTTAGATGACGTTTTTATTTCAGGCGCCTGGTGGGCACAGATGGCGGCATATTTTCTTGGCCCATTAGTCGCTCTAAGTCGATGATTTTTAATGCGCTGTGTGGCGGAGGTTGGCATACCCCGTGCAAATATGGATTTATGTCATCTATCAGTCATTTACTGTGCATAAGATGGTCACATTGAGCACTATTACGGCGCATTTTTGCGCTGGTCTATCCCAGAATGGAGTCATAGTGATGCGCGATGATGCGCCGCGAACCGTAACCGCCATCTGCCGGGCCCTGCAGGAGCAAATCGAGCACGGCTTGCTGCCCGCTGCGGGCAAGTTGCCGGCCGAGCGCAAGCTGAGTGAGCTATTTGCTACCACCCGTATCACCTTGCGTGAGGCCTTGGGGCAACTGGAAGCGCAAGGGTTGATCTACCGTGAGGAACGCCGTGGCTGGTTTGTCTCGCCGCCACGCCTAGCCTACAACCCCTTGGTGCGCAGTCACTTCCATGCCATGGTCGCCGAGCAGCAGCGCCAGCCAGCTACCGAGGTGCTCAGCGCACGCTTGGTGCCGGCCTCGGTTGAAATTTGCGCGTTGCTGGAGTTGCCAGCGTTATCCAGCGTTTACCAGGTGCGCCGGGCAAGGCGAATTGACGGGCGGCTGGTGCTGTATGTCGAGCACTACCTGAATCCAGCGTACTTCCCCGGCATTCTCGAGTTTGACCTGACCCGTTCCCTCACCGATCTGTATGCCAGTGAGTACGGTATTCGATACGGTCGGGTGCGTTTCGATATGGTGCCTACTGCTCTGCAAGCCGATGCCGCCAGTACCTTGCGAGTGGCAGTGGGTAGCCCGGCGCTGCGCATCACCCGGATCAACCGCGACCAGCATGGGCGCGTGATCGACTGCGATCTGGAGTTCTGGCGCCACGACGCCATTCATATCAGCGTCGAGGTTCCAGAGTAGGGCGCCGATGTTGGCTCAGGGCAGTTCGCGGCTGGCGTAGAAGGCGCCTAGCACTTTGACCAGGTGCGCCAGGTCATGGCTGCCCGCCAGCTCGCGGATCGAGTGCATGGCGAAGGTCGGCAGGCCGATATCCACAGTAGGCACGCCCAAGCGGCTGGCGGTGATCGGCCCGATGGTCGAGCCGCAACCCATGTCGCTGCGGGTCACGAAGCTTTGCACCGGCACTTCGTTTTCTAGGCACAGATGTCTGAAGAACCCGGCCGTTTCGCTGTTGGTGGCATAGCGCTGGTTGCTGTTGATCTTGATCACCGGACCGGCGTTGAGCTTGGGGCCGTGGTTGCTGTCGTGCTTGTCGGCGTAGTTGGGGTGCACGGCGTGGGCGTTGTCAGCAGACACCAGCAAGGAACGTTGCATGACCCGAGCAAAGCCGTCCGCATCCGGCAACAGGCGCTGCAGCACCTGTTCGAGCATCGGCCCGTCGGCGCCGCAGGCTGAACAAGAGCCGACCTCTTCGTGGTCGGTGCACACCAGTACGCAGGTTTCTTCGCTGTCGGCTGTCAGCAGTGCCTGCAGGCCGGCATAGCAGGACAACAGGTTGTCGAGGCGCGCGCCGGCAATGAAGTCACCGTTCAGGCCGATCACCGCGGCGCTCTGGGTGTCGTAGAAACTCAGTTCGTAATCCAGTACGGCATCGGCGTTGAGGTCGTGCTCCAGGGTCAGTTGCTCAGCCAGCAGGGCGCGGAAGTCGGCCCCGGTTTCGCTGGCAACCTGGGCCAGGATCGGCGGCAGTTCGTTCTGCGGATTGATCGCCCAGCCTTGGTTGGCCTCGCGGTTGAGGTGGATGGCCAAGCTCGGGATGATGGCAATCGGCAGGCGAAAGTCGATCAATTGACTCTGCACTTTGCCGCCCTCGCGGAAGGTCACCCGCCCGGCCAGGGACAGGTCGCGATCAAACCAGGGGGCGAGCAGGGCGCCGCCGTAGACTTCTACGCCCAACTGCCAGAAGCCTTGCTTGTGCAACTCCGGGTTGGGTTTGACCCGCAGGCACGGGCTGTCGGTATGGGCGCCGACCAGGCGCAAGCCTGCCTCCAAGACTGGGCGGCGACCAAGCTGGATGGCGATGATCGAGGAGTCGTTGCGGGTCACGTAATAGCGCCCGCCCGCTTCGACGTCCCAACTCTGACGCTCATCCAAACGCTGAAAGCCGGCGGCCTCCAGGCGTTGAGCAAGACTGGCGGTGGCATGAAAAGGGGTCGGTGAGGCCTTGAGGAAATCGATCAGGCCTTGATTCAGCACTTCGCGCATACGGGACTCCGGGCGGTTATGCCCGGAGTTTAACGTAATTGATTCGGATGATGGGCGCGCGCCACAGGCTAGAACGGCGCCGGGCACTCGAAGCGCATCCGCTCGCCCGTTTGCGGGTGGGTGAGGGCGAGCATGCTGGCGTGCAGGCACAGGCGCGGGTAGGCGGCCAGGGCTTCGGGGTGGGCATAGAGGCCGTCACCCAGTAGCGGATGGCCGATGGAGAGCATGTGTACGCGTAACTGATGCGAGCGGCCGGTGATCGGGGTCAACTCGACGCGGCTGTAATGGCCGCAGCGCTCCAGAACCTTCCAGAAGGTCTGGGCGTGTTTGCCTTGCTCGTGGTCGACCACATGGCGCGGCTTGGTCGGTGGGTCGTAGCGCAGCGGCAGGTCAATGCTGCCGCTGTCGGTGGTCGGCGTGCCCCAGCACAGGGCGGTATAGGCTTTTTCGGTTTCGCGGTCGTGGAACTGGCGTGACAGTTCGCGGTGGCTGTCGGCGTCGCGGGCAAGCACAATCAGCCCTGAGGTTTCCCAGTCCAGGCGGTGCACGATGCGCGCTTCCGGATAGCCATTTTCTTGGAGGCGCGTCACCAGGCAGTCCTTGTTGTCATCGGCGCGGCCAGGTACCGAAAGCAGCAGGGTCGGCTTGTTGATGATCAACAAGGCAGTGTCTTGATGGATGATCTGGATGTTCGACAGCGGCATGGGGTGTTCCACAAGACTAATAGGGCAAAAATGCAAACGGCGGCCACTGGCCGCCGTTGTTCACCGCTGTCTGATTAACGATCAGGCAAGGTGATGTTCAACTCAAGAATCGAGCAGCTGCCTTGGTTTTCCAAGGCGACCTGCACTTGATCCTGATCAATGTTGACGTACTTGCGGATCACGTCCACCAGCTCTTTCTGCAGAGCAGGCAGGTAGTCAGGCTGGCTGCGCTGGCCACGTTCGTGGGCAACGATGATCGACAGGCGTTCTTTGGCAACTGAAGCGGGGGTTTCCTTCGGCTTGCGCTCGCGAAAGAAGTCGAAAATATTCATTCACGGCCACCAAATAAACGCTGCATGAGTCCTTTCTTCTGCACATCGAGGAAACGATGGGCAACTTCCTTGCCGAGCAGACGGTCGACGGCATCCCCATAGGCTTGGCCGGCGTCGCTTTGATCGTCGAGAATTACCGGCACGCCTTGGTTGGAGGCCTTGAGCACCGCTTGCGATTCCGGGATTACGCCGAGCAGGCGAATGGCGAGAATTTCCTCAACGTCTTCGACGCCGAGCATCTCGCCCTTGACCACGCGCTCAGGGTTGTAGCGGGTCAGCAACAAGTGTTCCTTGATCGGTGTTTCGCCTTGTTCGGCGCGGCGCGATTTGCTCGCCAGCAGGCCGAGCATGCGGTCGGAGTCGCGTACCGAGGAGACTTCCGGGTTGGTCACGACAATCGCCTCGTCGGCGAAGTACATCGCCAAGTGGGCGCCAGTTTCGATACCGGCCGGGGAGTCGCAGATGACGAATTCGAAGTTCTGCGACAGTTCGTCGATGACCTTGCCGACGCCTTCTTTGGTTAGCGCGTCTTTGTCGCGGGTCTGACTGGCGGCCAGCACGTAGAGGTTTTCCAGGCGCTTGTCTTTGATCAGGGCCTGGGTCAGGGTCGCTTCGCCGTTGATGACGTTGACGAAGTCGTACACCACACGGCGCTCGCAGCCCATGATCAGGTCGAGGTTACGCAGGCCGACGTCGAAGTCGACGATTACGGTCTTGTGACCGCGCAAGGCGAGGCCGGTGCCGATGGCAGCGCTGCTGGTGGTTTTGCCCACGCCGCCCTTGCCGGAAGTGACTACGAGAATCTTGGCCAAGGTGCTTTACCCCAAATATCGATTAAACGGCAACATGATCAGCCAGAAAGGCGGCTTTGCGGGTGCCGTGTGTCCCTTAAAATTGGCCGCAGTATCCGTTAAAGGCGGGTGATGTTCAACACGTCAGCCGACAGGCTGACCTGAACGGCTTCGGCCCATAACGGCTCGCGGCGCAGGTCCTCGGCGACCTTGTATTGACCAGCGATAGACAGTAATTCGGCGCCAAGTTGTTGGCAGAAAATGCGTGCTGTGCGATCGCCCTTGATTCCGGCCAGCGCACGGCCGCGCATCGGGCCGTAGACATGGATATTGCCGTCGGCCAGCAGTTCGGCACCGGCGCTGACTGGGGCCAGAACAATCAAGTCGCCGCCCTGGGCATAGACCTGTTGGCCGCCGCGAATAGGGGTGGTGACAACTTTGCTTGGGCGGGCCACTGGTTCGACGGGGTTCTCTGGCTCTTTGACCGGTTCTGGCTCAATCAGTCGCTCACGGGCTCCGGAGGGTGGCAGTACCGGCAAATCGAGGGCCAGGGCGGCGCTGATATGGTCTTCACTGCTGGCACGCACCGCCAGGGTGCGCAGGCCATGCTGGCGGCACACGCTCATCAGGGCGGCGAGGTCGAGGCTCGGTTCACCTTCAGGCAGTTTGTCCAAAGCCAGCACCAGCGGGGTGTTGCTGAAAAAGTTAGGTGCCTGGGCAACTTTATCCGCCAACTGCCGGTCGAGGCGTTCCAGGTCGTTGTGGGCCAGCTCCAG
>NKIE01000178.1 GCA_002256055.1 Pseudomonas sp. PGPPP3
GTCCGCCTGGCCGCGCCCTTTGCCCCGTTCAACAAGGACCTGGCCGAGTTCGACCGCCTGGAAATCATCCGCACCTGGCGCTTCGAGCGTGGCGACCGCCTGTCCAGCCGCTAGCCATAAGCCTGTCGCAACAACGTCAGGCTTGAAGCAACGGGCTTGAAGCCTGAAACTAGCGCCCATGAAAGACCGCGCCCCGACCTACCTCAAGCACCACTTCCTGATTGCCATGCCACACATGGCCGATCCGCATTTTGCCCAGACCGTGACCTACCTGATCGAGCACAACGCCGAAGGCGCCATGGGCCTGATCATCAACCGCCCCAGCGGTTTGAGTCTGGCCGACGTGATTGAGCAGCTGCGCCCGGACGACCAGAACGGCAGCGTCGAGCAGGACTCACCGATCTTTGCCGGCGGCCCGGTGCAGACCGAGCGCGGCTTTGTCCTGCACCCCAGCGGCCAGCAGTTCCAGGCCACGCTTGAACTCGGCGAACTGGGCCTGTCGACCTCGCAAGACACATTGTTCGCCATCGCCGCCGGCCAGGGCCCAAGCCAACACCTGATCGCCCTCGGCTACGCCGGCTGGGAAGCCGGACAGTTGGAAAGCGAGCTGGCCGATAACGCCTGGCTGACCTGCCCGGCCGACCTGCAGATTCTCTTCGACATCCCCGCCGAGCAGCGCCTGAGCGCCGCCGCCGCGCGACTGGGCGTCAACCTCAGCCTGTTGACTCGCCAGGCGGGGCACGCCTGATGAGCCAACCACTGCGCCTGCTGCTGGGCTTCGACTACGGCACCAAACAAATCGGCGTCGGCGTCGGCCAGGTCATCACCGGCCAAGCCCGCGCGCTGTGCATCCTCAAGGCACAAAACGGCGTGCCGGACTGGCAGAAGGTCGAAGCTCTGATCAAGGAATGGCAGCCGGACGCCATCGTCGTCGGCCTGCCGCTGAACATGGACGGCAGCCCGAGCGAGATGAGCGCGCGCGCGGAGAAATTCGCCCGCCGCCTCAACGGCCGCTTCAACCTGCCGGTGCACATGCACGATGAACGCCTGACCACTTACGAAGCCAAGGGCGAGCGCCTGGCTCAAGGCCAACGCGGCGGCTACCGGGAAAACCCGGTGGACGCCCTGGCCGCCGCGTTGCTGCTGCAAGGCTGGCTTGAAGCCAACCCCGCGCCCGCGCCAACCACCGTACACTCCGAGGAGCCGTGATGAGCCTGCCCGATCCCGCCGTACTCCTGCCGCAGATGGCTGCCGCACTGAGCGCCCACCTGCAGCAGCACCAGATTGCCGAACCACGCTACATCGGCATCCATACCGGCGGCGTGTGGGTGGCCGAAGCACTCTTGCAGGCCATGGGCCAGTCCGCACCACTGGGCACCCTGGACGTATCCTTCTATCGCGATGACTTCACCCAGAACGGCCTGCACCCGCAAGTACGGCCCTCGGCCCTGCCGTTCGAGATCGAAGGCCAACACCTGGTGCTGATCGACGACGTGCTGATGAGCGGACGCACCATCCGCGCAGCTCTCAATGAGCTGTTCGACTACGGTCGCCCGGCCAGCGTGACCCTGGTCTGCCTGCTCGACCTGAATGCCCGCGAGCTGCCGATCCGTCCGGACGTGGTCGGCGCCACCTTGTCCCTCGCGCCTGGCGAGCGGGTAAAATTGCACGGCCCTACTCCGCTCGCGCTTGAGCGCCAGCTTCTTGCCTCCCACTGAGACCCTCGTGATGACGCCGACCGCCGCCAAGCGCCCGCTGCAGCTCAATGACCAGGGCCAGCTGCGCCATTTCCTGTCCCTCGACGGTTTGTCCCGCGAGCTGCTGACGGAAATCCTCGACACTGCCGACTCCTTCCTCGAAGTCGGCGCCCGCGCCGTGAAGAAAGTCCCGCTGCTGCGCGGCAAGACCGTGTGCAACGTGTTCTTCGAGAACTCCACGCGCACGCGCACCACCTTCGAACTGGCGGCCCAGCGCCTGTCAGCCGACGTGATCAGCCTGAATGTGTCGACCAGCTCGACCAGCAAGGGCGAGACCCTGTTCGACACCCTGCGCAACCTCGAAGCCATGGCCGCCGACATGTTCGTGGTGCGCCATGCTGACTCCGGCGCCGCGCACTTTATTGCCGAGCACGTGTGCCCCAACGTCGCCGTGATCAACGGTGGCGACGGCCGCCATGGCCACCCGACCCAGGGTATGCTCGACATGCTGACTATTCGTCGGCACAAGGGCAGCTTCGAGAATCTCTCGGTGGCCATCGTTGGCGACATTCTGCATTCACGGGTGGCGCGCTCCGACATGCTCGCCCTGAAAACCCTCGGCTGCCCGGACATCCGCGTGATCGCGCCGAAAACCTTACTGCCGGTGGGCATCGAGCAATACGGCGTAAACGTCTACACCGACCTCGCCGAAGGTCTGAAAGATGTCGACGTGGTGATCATGCTGCGCCTGCAACGCGAGCGCATGCAGGGCGGCCTGCTGCCCAGCGAGGGCGAGTTCTACCGCCTTTACGGCCTGACCACCCAGCGCCTGGCGCTGGCCAAGCCGGATGCCCTGGTCATGCACCCGGGGCCGATTAACCGTGGCGTGGAAATCGAATCGGCAGTGGCCGATGGCCCGCAATCGGTGATCCTCAACCAGGTCACCTACGGCATCGCCATCCGCATGGCCGTGCTGTCCATGGCCATGAGCGGCCAGGCCGCGCAACGCCAACTCAACCAAGACAGCGAGGAGCAGAACTGATGCGCACCCGTATCCTCGGCGCCCGCGTGATCGACCCGGCCAGTGGCCTCGACCAAGTCACCGACCTGTACCTGCAAGGCGGCAAAATCGCCGCCTTCGGCCAAGCTCCAGCTGACTTTGTCGCCGACCAGACCATCGACGCCACCGGCTTGGTAGCCGCCCCCGGCCTGGTCGACCTGGCCGTGTCCCTGCGCGAACCTGGCTACAGCCGCAAAGGCACGATAGCCACGGAAACCCTGGCCGCCGCTGCCGGCGGCGTGACCAGCCTGTGCTGCCCGCCGCAGACCAAACCGGTGCTGGACACTTCGGCCGTGACTGAGCTGATTCTCGACCGCGCCCGTGAAGCCGGACACAGCAAGGTCTTCCCCATCGGCGCCCTGAGCAAAAACCTCGACGGCGAACAGCTGGCCGAGCTGGTGGCCCTGCGCGACGCCGGCTGCATGGCCTTTGGCGATGGCCTGCACAGCTTCAACAACCACCGCACCCTGTGCCGCGCGTTGGAATATGCCGCCACCTTCAACCTGACCGTGATCCTGCATGCCCAGGACCACGACCTGGCGGCCGGCGGCATCGCCCACGAAGGGCCGACAGCGAGCTTCCTCGGCCTGGCCGGCATCCCGGAAAGCGCCGAGACCGTAGCCCTGGCCCGTGACCTGCTGCTGGTGGAACAGTCTGGCGTGCGCGCACACTTCAGCCAGCTGACCAGCGCCCGCGGCGCGCAGATGATTGCCGACGCCCAGGCACGCGGTCTGCCGGTGACTGCCGACGTGGCCCTGTATCAGTTGATCCTGACCGATGAGGCCCTGCGCGACTTCTCCAGCCTCTATCACGTGCAGCCGCCGCTGCGCACCCAGGCCGACCGCGATGGCTTGCGGGCGGCGGTCAAGTCCGGGGTGATCTCAGCCATCGCCAGCCACCACCAACCCCATGAGGCGGATGCCAAGCTGGCGCCTTTCGCCGCGACCGAGCCTGGTATCAGCAGCGTCGAGCTGCTGCTGCCGCTGGCCATGACCCTGGTGCAGGACGGCCTACTCGACCTGCCGACACTGCTGGCACGCCTGACAGCCGGCCCGGCCAAGGCCTTACGCCTACTCGATCCGCAAGGCTCAACCCTGGCGGGTGAAACCTGGTTTTCCAAAGGCCAAAACTGCCCGTTTATCGGCCACTGCCTGCCCGCCGCCGTGCGCTACACCCTGGTGGATGGGCGCATCAGCTACCAGAACTGAGGCACCCGTCATGCAAAAGCCCGCCAATTGGCGGGCTTTTGCGTTTCTCGGGGCGACTTAGAGCGGAGATATCTGTGCGTTGCGAATCGACACCTGATCGTTGAGGGTCCAGAAGTCATACAACACGCCCAGCAAGAAAAACCCGCCGGTGAACAGGTAGAGGATGCCCGTCAGCCATTTACCTTGGTACATGCGGTGCACGCCAAAAATGCCGAGAAACACCAACAGTATCCAGGCCACGTTGTAATCCAGGCCGCCTGACGTGAAGCGCAGGTCCGCCTCACGGTCCATCGACGGAATCAGAAACAGGTCGATCAACCAGCCAATTCCCAGCAGCCCCAGGGTGAAAAACCAGATCGTCCCGGTCACCGGCTTACCGTAGTAAAAGCGATGAGCCCCGAGAAAACCGAAGATCCACAACAGGTAGCCGATGGCCTTGCTGTGGGTATCCTGACGCATATCCATATCACTCTCCTGTGAAATAACCTTGCAGCTCTGACTGCCGATCAGGGCGCAAATTCAATTACAACCGGCATAAAGACAAAACCCACCGGCCGGTGGGTTTTGTCTTTATGCCTCAAAACTTAGCGGAAACGTCGCCCCGGTTCTTCGTCGCTTACCTCCAGGGACAAGCCCTGGGACATGCTGGTCAGGTGCTCGCCATCAGTTTCCGATCCGAGCTTGATCAGCAGACGCAAGTCGTTGGCAGAGTCGGCATGCGCGAGGGCATCTTCGTAGGTGATTTCGCCCTGAGCGTACAGCGCATACAGGGCCTGGTCGAAGGTCTGCATGCCCTGCTCGGTCGAGCGTTTCATCAGCGCCTTAAGCTCGTGCACTTCGCCCTTGCGAATCAAGTCCGCCGCCAACGGGGTGTTGATCAACACCTCAATCACCGCGCGTCGCCCCTTGCCGTCCGGAGTCGGCACCAGTTGCTGAGCGACGATGGCCTTAAGGTTCAGCGACAAATCCATCCACACCTGCTGCTGACGGTCCGGCGGGAAGAAGTTGATAATCCGGTCCAGCGCCTGGTTGGCGTTGTTGGCGTGCAGCGTGGCCAGGCACAAGTGACCGGTTTCAGCGAACACCACCGCATGGTCCATGGTCTCGCGGGTCCGCACTTCGCCGATCATAATCACGTCCGGCGCCTGGCGCAGGGTGTTCTTCAGGGCGATTTCGAACGACTCGGTATCGATCCCCACTTCACGCTGAGTGACGATGCAGCTCTGGTGCTGGTGAATGTATTCGATCGGGTCTTCGATAGAGATGATGTGGCCGCTGGAGTTCTTGTTGCGGTAGCCGATCATCGCCGCCAACGAGGTGGATTTACCGGTACCGGTGGCACCGACAAACAGGACCAGGCCGCGCTTGGTCAGCGACAGTTTTTTCAGCACTTCCGGCAGCTTGAGGTCTTCCAGCGTCGGAATATTGGTTTCGATACGGCGCAGCACCATGCCTGCCAGGTTGCGCTGATAAAACGCACTTACGCGGAAGCGGCCAACGCCACGCGCACTGATGGCGAAGTTGCACTCGTGGTTCTCGGTGAAGTCACGGCGCTGCTGCTCGTTCATCACGGAGTGCACGGTCTCGCGGGTTTGCTCCGGCGACATGGCGTTTTTGGTCACCGGCATGATCTTGCCATTGACCTTCATCGACGGCGGCACGCCGGCGGTAATAAACAAGTCCGAGCCGCCCTTTTCGACCATCAAGCGCAGCAGTTTTTCGAATTCCATGGACCTTCTCGCCTATCACACCTGGCACGCCATGCAGTGCTCAAAGCACCGCGCCCTGAGGGGCCAACCGCTTGCGGGCGTGTAGCGCAAGGGTGTCTTGCCGCTTCCACCAGCAGGCGGAGGCGGCTTGGATCAGAAGTTTTCCGGGGTTTTGGCTTTTTCCCGCGCCGCATCGCGGCTGACGATGCCCTTGGCCACCAAACCCTTCAAGCAGGAGTCGAGCGTCTGCATGCCCAGCGAACCACCGGTCTGGATCGCCGAATACATCTGCGCCACCTTGTCTTCGCGGATCAGGTTACGGATCGCCGGGGTGCCGATCATGATCTCGTGGGCCGCCACCCGGCCGCCGCCGACCTTTTTCAGCAAGGTCTGGGA
>NKIE01000179.1 GCA_002256055.1 Pseudomonas sp. PGPPP3
GCGGAGTTGCTTGCCCGTGGCCAGGATGCGGACACCTTGGTGGCGGCCGCACTGGGCCAGGCGGTGGCCGATGGCCATGGGTTTGCCGCGTTTCAAGCCGGTTCGCGGGAGACTCTCGCGGTCGAGCAGGCGGCGTTTCAGCAAGCCTTGGGCGATTTCCATCGGCAGCATTATCAGGGCGCCAATGTGTCGCTGGTGCTGGTGGGGCCGCAGTCGGTGGCCGAGTTGCAAGCCTTGGCGAAGCGCTATGCCGGTGAGCTGGCTAGCGGCCCGGCGTTGCCCGCAGCGTCGCCGGCAGCCTTGTTGCCGTTACGGCGGCCGCAGTTGCAGTTGCAATTGCCGAGCGGGGTGCCGACCTTGCATCTGGCGTTTGCCCTGGAGTTCGACCCCACAGCGCCCGCTGGCGACCTGCAGCAGGTCCTGGCGTTTGTGCAAACCTGGCTGCTGGCCGAGTCGCCGGGCGGCTTGCTGGCCCAACTGCGCGTGGCGCAGCTCTGCACCGGTTTAACGGCGCGCGTGCTCTATCATGATCAGGGCCAGGCCCTGTGGTTGCTGAGCTTTACCGGCGTTAGTGACGATGACTCGGCGCGGGCGGTATTGGTGGCGGCGCTGCAAGATTGGCTGGGTTTTTTCGCCAGTCACGCGCCCTGGGACGAGCTGTGCGAGCGCTACCGGTTGATCCAGATGGGCCGGCCGCCGGCGCGCACGTCTCTGGCCCTGGCGCGGCAATGGCAAGAGGCGCTGGCCTTGGGCTTGACGCCGAATCAGGGATTGAGCGCGCGTGGTCTGCAGTTGTTGCCGTCGCTGTTGCAGCAATTGCATGCACCGCAGCGCTGTATCAGTGTGTTGGCCAGTTCGGCACCGCTGCCGGCATGGCCGTGCACGGGCGGCTTCACTTTGCACCTGCAGGAGGTCGCTGTGCCCGTTGCGGCCAGCCGCCACTGGCGTTGGCACTTGCCTGCGGCCAATCCGTTGCAGGGCGATGTGTTGGCAGCGCTGCCGTCGTTGGCCATCGCGGCCCAGTTGCACTGGCTGGATGCGCCGCCGTCCGCGGTCAACCCTGCATCCGTCGTCCATGGTCTTTGCCGCTTTGCACCGCAATTGCCAGCGGCGCAGCTGTTGGCGGTGGCGCAGGTGGCGCTGCGCGAGCTGACGGCCAATGCCGAGCAAGTCCGCTTCGACCTGCAACTGTCCGCCCAGCGTGGCGTCTTGCAGTTATTTCTACAGGGGCCGGGGCCGTTGTTGCCGCTGCTCTTGGGGCAGTTGCTGCAACGCTTGCAAGCGCCCCCGGCCGACGTCTGGTCACAGGCGTTGCGGTTGGCACAGCAGGCAAGTGACACCACGCAGATGCCGTTGCGGCAGATGCTGGGGCGCTTACCCGAGTTGTTTGAGGCGGGCGCTGCGCCTTTGCCGGCAGTCACTGCCAGCGAGTTGCAACATAGTTTTCAACTGGCTGGCTTTGCTGCCCAACTGCTGGGCGTGGCGGTGCCCGAGCAGGCGCGGATCACGGCGCTGTTTAGCGCGACTACAGCTCTGGCGCTCGACCTGCCACCTGAAGTGCCCAGTTCCGGGCGTTACTGGCGAGCAGGGCAGGTCGATACAGCCGAGGCCTGCGTGGTGCTGTTCTGTCCGCTGGCCAGCCCCACGGCGCACCACGAAGCTGGCTGGCGGCTGTTGGCCCACTGTTATCAAGGGCCGTTCTTTCAGCGTCTGCGCAGCGAGTTGCAGTTGGGCTACGGGGTGTTTTGCGGCTTTCGTCAGGTGCAGGGCCGGCGCGGCATGGTGTTTGCCGTGCAGTCGCCCCATGCCAGTGAGGCCGAGGTGCTGACCCATATCCGTCGCTTTCTCGCGGATCAGACGCCGCGGCTGGCCGCGCTCACTGCCGCTGAACGTGGCGCCGCCATCCAGGCGCTCGCCGAGCCGCTGAATAGTGCTCGCCTGACAGCGCTTGAATGCGCCGAACTACACTGGCAACAGCACTTGGCGGGATTGCCATCTACCCATGCGGCTGCCGTGTTGCAGGCTCTGGTGGGCTATGACACCCAGCAATTGCTGGGCAGCCTGCAGCAGCTGCTCGCTGCCCACGGCGGTTGGTATCTGCTCAGCAACCAGGCCCCCAGCGAAGACGGCTGGTTACCGCTCGCCTGAGTCGCGAGCCCCTCCAAACAACAACCCTCTTTGTACCTCTGCGTGCTGACCAGGCGCCGCGTGGCGTGCCTGCGTCTGGTGGTTTTGCCAGGCTCGTTCGTTGGGCTAACGGCGGCGTACGACCTACGAACGACCTCCCTGCGGTGGTCGCGGTCGTACACCTTTTTGGCCGCGCCGCCGGGCCTGGCCAAAGCAGCAGTGATTCGGCGCTTTTGCAGCGTATGGCCGGCTGTGGGGCTTTTCGATAATCGCCTCGACCTGACAGACCTGACTGTCGTCCCACCCGCGGAGCGCGTTATGAACAACAACAAAATCGCCAACACCCGATTCCTGCCCCTCGCCCTAACGGCTGCTGTTGCCCTGGCCACGGCCCACCAGGCTGCAGCGGAAATCGTTTTGTATGACAAGGACGACACCACCTTTGCCACCGACGGCTACCTCAACACCTTTTACGTCAACAGCGATGTCGACCGCGAAGGCGAGACCTTCGACCGCAGCCAGTCGCGGGTGAAGATGGGCTTTCTGCCCAACTGGCTCGGCTTTACTTTCGGTAAGGAAATCGACGGCCTGACCCTCAGCGGTCGCTCGTCGTTCTGGGTCACCATCAACGACAGCGAAACCAACGGCACCGACACCGCCATCGACGTGCGTCAGTTCTACGGCACCGTCGCCAGCCCAGAGTGGGGTGAAGTGCTGGTCGGTAAGGACTTCGGCCTGTTCTCGCGCTCCAACATCTTCCTTGATGAAATCCTCGCCGGCTTCGGCAACGTCAGCGACACACTCGGCCTGGTCGACGGTGGCGGCGTGTCCTTCGGCAACATCGGCACCGGCTACCCGTACCCGTTCCCGACTTCGCAGATCACCTATCGCAACAACAACCTGGCCGAAGGCCTGCGCGTTGCCGTGGGCATCATGGATCCGGTGGACACCAACCAGGTCGATAAAGACCTCAGCGATGGCTACGACGACAAGGCCTACCAGGACCAGCCGCGCTACGAGTCGGAAGTCAGCTACCAGATGGATGTGGGCGACGCGACCATCTACTCCTGGGTCAACGGCGCGCACCAGACCTCGGAAAACACCAACAGCAGCATCGACAGCGTGACCTCCCAAGGCCTGGGTTACGGCGTGCAGGCCAAGCTGGCGGGCTTCTCGGTAACCGCTTCGGGCTTCCAGGCCGAAGGCATGAACCCGTTCTTCTCCAACAACGCCGGCGAAGCCATCCTGCGTGAAGTCGACAGCGACGGTTACCTGCTGCAGGGCTCCTACACCTCGGGCAAGAACCGCTGGGCGATTTCCTACGGCAAGACCGAAGACGACGGCAACGGCCTGGGCAGTGCCGCCGACTACGAGACTCGCGGTATCGCTTACTTCCGCACCATCAACGACAACCTCAAGTTGGTGGCCGAATACAACCAGTACGAGATCGACGCCGCCGCGGGCACCGGGCTGGGTGAAGACACCGACACCATCGCTTTGGGTGCCGTGCTGAACTGGTAAGCCATCGCGCACTCGATAGAAACCGGGCCAGGGAAACCTCGTCCGGTTTTATTTTGCATCCACGTTAGCGCTGGCCGCGCCCGGTGTTGCTAAAAGCCCCCGGTCAGTGGTGTTAACCCTTGTATTGGAGGTAGAGATGTTGGGACTTTGGAGTGCTAACGCAGCGGATTTTCTGCTGATTCTGACCCTGGCGACCACCTTGGTCTTTGCCTTGCCGATCTTTTTGGTGCCCCTGACCTGGGCGCGCCTGATGGCCTGGCAGATTCCGCAGCAGATCGATCTGGCGGTGTACTTTGGCCGTTGCCTGGGCGCCTTTATCCTGATTCTTGAAGCCCTGATGCTGCGCGCCGCCCTGACCGGCGAGGCGATGCACACGGCGTTCGAGCTGCTCGCCGCCACGGCCACGATGATGATCGTTGTGCATGTCTACGGCGCGCTCAAGCGCATCCAGCCCTTGAGTGAAACCCTGGAAATCGGCTTCTACGTGCTGCTGTTATTGCTCACCCTGATGTTCTGGCCCGTCTAGAAACCCGGCCAGTCTGGTGAGGCAGTGAGAGGCCGATTTTTCCGACCCGCTACTTAGGGAGTAGAGCGGCGCTACTCAAGTGGCATGGGGTGTGGGCGCCTTACTTCGTAGAATTCCCCAAGAGTTGTACTGTTTTTCGGGAGCACGCTATGCAGCGGGAAGGGACTGAAGGCGTGGTCACTGCGACCTCCAACGCCAAGGATGTCGAGCTGGTGGCGCAGGAGCTGGCGCGGCAGTTGATCCACCCGCACCTGGGCTTCGTACTGTTCTTCTGCTCGGCGGAGTACGACCTGCAAGGCCTGGGTGAAGCCCTGGAGCAGTACTTCGGCGGCATCAGCCTGATCGGCTGTACCACGGCCGGCGAAATCACCCCGCTGGGCTACGGGCGCGGCTGCATCAGTGCGGTGGGCTTTGATCACCGCAGTTTCTCGATTGCCAGCGGCCTGATCGACGAGATGGACCGCTTCAACCTGATCGACGCCCAGCAACTGGTCGAGCGCCTGATCAAGGATTGTCGCACCAACGAACTGGCCTCGATCAAGGGCCACAGCTTCGCCCTGACCCTGCTGGATGGCCTGTCCAGCCGCGAGGAAGTGGTGCTCGGCGCCCTCAGTGCGGCCTTTGGGAGCATCCCTCATTTCGGCGGCTCGGCTGGCGACGACAATCATTTGACCCACACCCACGAGTACTACGGCGGCCAGTTTCACACCGGCGCGGCGGTGGTGGTGCTGTTCAACACCTGGCTGGATTTCGAGGTGTTCAGCACCCACCACATCCAGCCGTGCGCCGACAAACTGGTAGTCACCCGCGCCGACAGTGCCAGTCGCCGCGTCTATGAACTCAACGCCGCGCCCGCCGCCCAGGAATACGCCGAGCTGATTGGCGTGCCGCTGGCGGCTCTGGATCATCACGTGTTCGCTGCCCATCCGCTGGCCGTGCGCATCAGCGAGCAGTACTACGTGCGCTCGATTCAACGGGTCAACGACGACCTCAGCCTGACGTTTTATTGCGCGGTGGAGAACGGCATCGTCCTCACTGCTATGCAGCCGGGACCCTTGCTGCCCAACCTGGAAAACCTGTTCGACGGCCTGCGCGAGCGCCTCGGCCCGTTGTTGCTGACTATCGGTTGCGACTGCTTTTTACGCCGCCTGGAGATCGAGGATCACGACGGCGTGGACGCCGTATCAGAGTTTTTGCGCCGCCAGCCAGTGCTAGGTTTCAACACCTACGGAGAGCAGTTCAATGGTATGCATATCAACCAGAGCTTCACCGGAGTTGCCATCGGCCGCCCTGGCCGTGGCTGATGCTGCCGAGCTGCAGGCGCGCTGCGCCGCCCTGGAGTTGGAGAACCGCAAACTGCGGCGGATCAACACCGCGCTGATCGAACGGGTCGAGTCGATTCATTCCCGTGGCGACGATGCCTACGCCGCCTTCCAGCACTCGGTGGTGCTGTCCGAGCAGGTACGTGAGCGCACTGACGCGCTCAACCAGGCCATGGCCGAGCTGAAATCCAGCAACCAGTTGCTCAGCGATGCACGCCTGCGCGCGGAAACCGCCCACCAGCATCTGATCGATGCGATCGAAAGCATCTCCGACGCCTTTGTGCTGTTCGACAGCGAGCAGCGCATCGTGCTGTTCAACAGCCGTTTCAAATCCTTCTGGGCTGGCAGCCGTGCGCGCATTGGCAGCGGCACCCGCCTGGCCGAAATCAAACGCCTGAGCAAGAGCACCGGCCTGGTGGTGGAAGAGCAGCGCAGCAGTCGCGATGACAACCTGCTCTATCGCCTCAGCGACGGCCGTTGGGTGCAGGTCAGCGAACGGCCGACCCGCGAGGGCGGGCTGGTGATCCTCTACACCGACATCACCGAGGTCAAACTCAGCGAAACCCTGCGC
>NKIE01000180.1 GCA_002256055.1 Pseudomonas sp. PGPPP3
ATTCGGAGGACACGCCCAACTCGCCCAGCGCCACCATTTCCGTCACTTCGATGCACAGCTTGCTGGCCGGCGGTTGCTGGCGGGCCAGCATGTCCTTGAGCAACTGGTGAACTTCGCTATCCAACAGCGAGGAGGCGCTGAGGTTGAGGTTGACCTGCGCCAACTGCTGCAGATGCCGAGGATTTTGCGCCATCCAGTCGAACAGGCGGCGGATCACCCAGCGATCAATGGCGCCGAGAAAACCGTAGCGTTCTGCTGCAGTAAGAAACTGCCCGGGGGCAATCCACTCGCCGGTTTGCGGGTCGCGATAGCGCAGCAGGATTTCGTAGTGCCAGCCTTCCTGGGCGCGCTGCAGCGGCAGTACGGGCTGGAAGAACAGTTCGAAGTGTTGCTGCTCAATGGCGGCGCGCAAGCGGGTGATCCACTGCAGCTGGCGTTGGTGCTCGAGTAGGGCGCCATCGGCCTGGTTGAAGCGGTGCACGCGGTTGCGGCCATGGTTCTTCGCCCGCTGGCTGGCGTTGTCGGCCCAGTTCAGGGCGGTTTCCCAGTCGCTGACTCCGGAGTCCAACTCCAGCAGGCCGATGCTCACATACAGGCGAAACGGCCGACCTTGCCAGGTAAAGACAAACTGCTCGACACAGGCCCGCAGGTGCTCGGCATGGGCCATGGCCGCAGCGGTCTCCACTTCACGCAGCAACACGGCAAATTCGTCGCCTCCGATGCGCGCCAGTTCGGCGTGACGCGGCAGGTGATGCTGCAGATGCAGGGCCAGTTGCCGCAGCAACTGGTCGCCGGCGGAGTGGCCGCAGAGGTCGTTGACCTGCTTGAACTGGTCCAGGTCGAGGTACAGCAAGTGGCTGTAGCGGCGCCGCTCGGGGTGGCTCAGGGATTCTTGCAGCAGGCGTTCCAGCTCGCGGCGATTGAGCAAGCCCGTTAGCGAATCGTGGCTGGCCAGGGTTTGCAGGTGCTCCTGATGGGCGTGACGCTCGCTGATGTCGACGACGATGGCTTCGATGCTGTCTTGGTCGGGGAGTAGATACAGTGACAGGTAGACCCAAAGGGCGTTGCCGTGGTGATCGTGGATCTGGCATTCGCCGCAGACGGTGGGATGGCTAGCGCTGAGCTGCAGCAGCAGGTGATTCCAGTCAGCGGCTTTCAGCAGGCTCTGGATTGGCAGGCCGAGCAGGCTGACTTTGTAGGTGGTACGGCCGAGCAGGCGCATAAAGCTCGGGTTGGCTTCGAGGATGGTGCCCTCGCGGGTGCAGCGCACGATGCCTTCGGCTGCATTGTTGAACAGTGCCTGGTAGCGCTGCAGATTGCCGATTGCTTGCTGCTGGCTGCTCAGCAGGTCGAGGCGCACCTGCTCCAGCTGCATGGCGCTAAGGATGCCAAACATAAAGAAGCTGATGGCGGGCAGGTAAATGCTCAGCTCATTGAGTAGCGGCACATTTGGCAACACGCCCATGCGGCTCAGCGGCAGGATGATCATCAGCAGGAACACCGCTGACCACAACAGCAGCAACGGCTTGGCGAATGGCCGGCGCTGCTTGACGCCATAGAGGGTGATGCTGAGCTGGAACACGCCATTGAGGAGGAATATGACGTTGATCAGCTGCTGCTGGCGATAGTCATTGATGCCCAGCACCGCCGGCGCCGCGCACAGGCCGATGATCAGAAACAGGCTGTTGCGCAGGTAGAGCAGCAGCGGTTCACGCAGCGCCAGCAGGTTGCAGATAAACAGCGTGCTGAAGATCAGCGTGGCGGCGCCCGCTAGATTCAGCAAGATGGTTGGCAGCGCCGGGTAGTGCGGCCATAACAGGTTGATCGGGCCAAGAATGGCGCTGTAATACACGGTGGCGCTCAGCAGGGTGGCGCAGTAGTAGCCCAGCTGCCGGTTGCGCAGCGTGCTGAATTTGGCCAGATGGAACAACGCCATGATCAGCAGGGCGCCGCAGATCAAGCCGCTTTTCAGCCAGCTGCGAACCAGCAGTTGCTTACTGCTGGTGGCAGAGACGATGGCCAGTGGCAGGTTGAGGGCGCTGCTGCTGCTGATGCGCAGGAGCACGTCAACGCGCTCGGCCTCCAGCGCCGGCAGCGGCAGGATAAAGTTCGGATAAGGCTCGCTGCGCTCACTGAACGGCTGTAGGTCACCGGCCTGGACGGCCGGCAGCAGGGCTGCGGGCTGGCTTGATCCAGGCGCGCCGACCCAGAGCTGGACGTGATCGACAAAGGGGTTGTCGATCACCAGTGACAGGGCGTCGCCGCCGGGGTTGTCGATACTAAAGGCGATCCACCAGGTGCTGCCGGAATAGCCGAGACGTGGGTTGCCCTGTTGCAGTACGCCGCCGCTGCGCAGTTGGGCCATGGCGTGCGCAGCGTCAAGGCTGGCATCAGGGTCTTCCAGTAACTGGCTCTGCACCACTGCAATCGGCTGCCGCAGGTTGGCTGAGTCTATGCTGAGGCTGGGCAGCGCGGCATGTGTTTGCCCCCCAACCATCAGCAACAGGGCTAGCAGCAGGCCAGGAAGGGCGCGCGACGACGTCATGAACGAAACCTCGGGGCATAAAGTGCTGCGCCTGAGCTTCTAGCTGAGCTGTTCGGGGATATTCGAGGCGCATTGAAATTCTAGTCGAAACAGGATTTGCTGCTGGGCCTGTTGCACATTGTGTGTCTCGAATGGGGCCTTGATGGGGCGGTGCGCCTGGTGTGATGTTTGTCGTGCCTATGCCGCTCTGGTGGTGACGCGGTAGGCGTGCTCGAATGCAGGTGCGCCCGAGCAGTTGCTTGCCGTTGTGCTCAATTCAAAGAGGTTTGCCGATGCGTTCCGCTTATCTTCGTCATCCCCAAGCGTGCCTGCTGCACGGGCTTGGCCTGGTCATTCTGATGACGGTTTATCAACAGGGGCAGATGCCGTTGCACCTGAGCATCCCGGCCTATCTGCTGCTGGCGCTCTGGCCCTGGTTCGGCCCCTGGCAGCGTCCGGCTGAGGATGCGCCGCCGCCGGACGCAGCGCTGGCGGCGTTCAGCGCGTTGCGCCAGACCCTCGTGCGCAGCACCGACGAACATGCCTTGGTTGCGACTCAGCAGGCTGTAGCTGTGGCCCAGTTGGCGGATCAGTTGCACGCGCAGTTGCAGGCGTTGGCGCACCTGCGTCAGGGGGCTGAGGTGCTCAGTGACAGTGAGTTACAGAGTGCTCAGCGTGCCGAGCAGGGGCTGACGCTAGTCGGTGCTGTGCGAGAGCAGAGTGCGCAAGGTCAAGGCAGCCTGCAGCAAGCCCTGACCACGTTGCAGCAACTCAGCACCGAGGCTGACGCCGGTCGTGAGTTGATGGCGGGGTTGAGCAGCAGTACCGAGCAGATCGAGAAGGTCACCCAGGTGATTCAGTCGATCGCCAGCCAGACCAACTTGCTGGCGCTGAATGCGGCGATCGAAGCCGCGCGCGCGGGTGATGACGGGCGCGGTTTTGCTGTGGTCGCCGACGAGGTGCGCAACCTGGCCAAGCGCACCGCCACTGCGACCGAAGAGGTCACTCAGATCGTTGCCGATATTCGCCAGCGCAGTCAGGCCGCTGGCGCACGCATCGAGGCGCAAAGCCTGGCGCAGGCCCAGGCGTCTTCGCAGCTTGAGCAGAGCGGTCAGCAACTGGCCGGGATTAGCTCGTTGGCCGCCACGCTGGAGGCGCACATGGTGCAGCTAGGGGCCGGTGATCAGGCTCATCAGCAGCAGCTCGCCAGTGTGCTGACCGGGCTTGATAACTTGCATGACGATGTTCAGGTTGGCGAAGCGCAGGCTCGGCAACTGACGCTGGCCGCCGAGCAACTGCTGCTGCAGGCCGAGGGCGTGAGTCAGCAGCTTGCCGACGCTAATCTCGATGCCGTTTCAGGCGTGTCAGCGGGTTAAGCCTGGGCGGCTTGCTGCAGGCGTTGCAGGTCGAGGATTTCGATTTCGCCATAGGTCAGCTGCACAATGCCCTGAGCTTGCAGCTCCTTGAGAATCTGGTTGGTGGTCTGGCGGGAGATGGCCAGCATCAGCGCCAGTTGTTCCTGCGGCAGTTGCAGCACGCGCCGTGAATGGCTGCTTTCCCCATAACCTTCGGCCATTTGCAGCAATCGTCTGGCCAGGCGTGGTGCTGCCGGCAGTAGGCTCATGTCTTCCAGCGCAATAAACGCCAGGCGCAGTTTCTGGCTGAGCAGCAGGGCAAAGTCGCGCCAGTACTGCGGTTCTGCGCTGAGCAGGCGCTGCAGGCTGGCCTGGGGGATGTGCAGCAAGGTCACCGGGCCTTCGGCGCTGGCGTCGTGGGTGCGTGGCTGATTGTCGAACAGGGAGATTTCGCCAAACCAGTTGGGTGCTTCCACCAGGGTCAGCAGCGCCTCCTTGCCGGCCGGGTTAACCGCGCCAATGCGCATGGCCCCGCTTAGCACGGCATACAGGCCGCAGGGCGGGTCGCCGCGGCGAAACAGGCTCTGGCCTGCACTCAGTTGGCGCAGGCTGGCAGCGTGCAGCAGGGCGTCCTGCAGGGCGACAGGTAAACCGTTGAACCAGTAACCGCCGAGCAGGCGCGTACGGTGGGTGTGGGCATCGTGCATGATCATTCCGCGAGTTTGTCGCCTGGCTGACCATCATGGAGGGCCATGGCCTTTGCGGATAACTATAATGAAAACCCTGACCGACCACTTGGCGCAATACGCCGCGTATCACCGTGACCGGCGCAATATCGCCACCCATTTCATTGGCATTCCCCTGATCGTCCTGGCTGTCGCGGTGTTGTTGTCGCGGCCGGGGGCGGCGCTGTGGGGCCTGTGGTGCTCGCCGGCGTTGCTCACCGCCATCGCTGCGGGGCTGTTCTATTGCCGTCTCGACCTGCGCTTTGGCGCGGTGATGAGCGGTCTGCTGGGGCTCAGTCTGTGGCTCGCTGCCGATCTGGCGCAAAGTTCTACAGGTGTTTGGCTGGGCTGGGGCCTGGGGTTGTTTGTGCTGGGTTGGATCATCCAGTTCGTCGGCCACTACTACGAGGGGCGCAAGCCGGCGTTCGTCGATGACATCATGGGCCTGGCCGTTGGTCCGCTGTTTGTGGTGGCCGAACTCGGATTCCTTCTGGGCTTGCGTGAAGACGTGCGCCGCGCAGTCGAGGAGCGTGCCGGCCCCACCTGTCTGCGCGATCTGACGGCGTGCAAGCTGCCGCAGTAGTGCCGCAGTTGTTCGTCCTGTGTCGCGATCTGCAGCGATCAGGGCGGACAAACTGGTTGATCTGGGTCTATATCCCCCTACATCTATCGAAAAGCAGTCGGGACATTTGTGCCTTGCTCGGAGATAATGAGTGAACGCTTGTTCTGGTGACGGCGTTTTCCTTTCCAAGAGGCCATTCATCCATGTGGTACAACGGTTTGCTCGACCTTTCGGCGTGGCAATTGCTGGCAGTGACCTTGCTGATAACGCACGTGACCATCGTCAGCGTGACGGTCTACCTGCATCGTTATTCGGCGCACCGCGCGCTGGGGCTGCACCCTGCGCTCAAGCACTTTTTCCGTTTCTGGCTGTGGCTGACCACGGCGCAGAACACCCGCGAGTGGACGGCCATCCACCGCAAACACCACGCCAAATGCGAAACCGTGGATGACCCCCACAGCCCGGTGATCAAGGGCCTGCGCACCGTGCTGTTGACCGGTGCCGAGCTGTACCGCGCCGAGGCCGAAAACCCGGAAACCCTGCGCATCTACGGCAAGAACTGCCCGGAAGACTGGGTTGAACGTAACGTCTATTCGCGCTTCCCGGTCGGCGGCATCGCCATCATGGCGGTAATCGACCTGGCCCTGTTCGGCGTGCTCGGCATGACCGTTTGGGCCGTGCAGATGATGTGGATTCCAGTGTGGGCGGCGGGCGTGGTCAATGGCCTGGGCCATGCCATCGGCTACCGCAACTTCGAATGCCGCGACGCAGCGACCAACCTGTCGCCGTGGGGCATCATCATCGGCGGTGAAGAGCTGCACAACAATCACCACACCTACCCGAACTCGGCCAAGCTGTCGGTCAAGCCGTGGGAGTTCG
>NKIE01000181.1 GCA_002256055.1 Pseudomonas sp. PGPPP3
GTCCTGCGCCTAACCGGGGACCATTTCTCGCGGCAACGCGGCTCACGATGAAACGGCAACAGACCCTAGACTGTTCCGTGGCAGGCAATAGTCGCTATTCTGCGCAGTCTGCCAGCCTCGGCACAAAAGGATAAAAGCCATGCCAGTCATGAGTTTTACTCATCAATGAGCCGCCTCGCTCCGCTTTATGCCCTGCGCGCCTTTGAGGCGGCCGCCCGCCACCTGTCCTACACCAAGGCGGCCCAGGAGCTGGCCATCACCCAAAGTGCGGTGAGCCGCCATGTACGCACCCTTGAGGTGGATTTTGGCTGTCGTCTGTTTGCCCGCGAAGGCCGCGGCTTGCGCCTGACCGAACCGGGGCGCCTGTTGCTGCCGGGGTTGCAGCAGGGCTTTGCGGCCTTGGAAGGCGCCTGCGCCAGCTTGCGCAGTGAGGAGGGCGCATTGCGCCTGAAGGCCCCTTCGACCCTGACCATGCGTTGGCTGCTGGCGCGCTTGTCACGTTTTCGCCTGCAGCAACCGGACATCGAGGTGCAACTGACGGCGGCGTGGATGGACGTCGATCGGGTCGACTTCGAGCGCGAGCCCTACGACTGCGCGGTGTTGCTCAATACCGGCGTGTTCCCCGAGGGCTGGGAGCACGTCAAGCTGTTCGAGGAATGGCTGATTCCGGTGTGCGCTCCCGAGGCCGCGGCCGACGGCGCCTGGGAGGTAACGCGCCTGCAGGCTGCCGAGCAGTTGCATCCCACCCCTGATCGGCGTGACTGGCGTCAGTGGCTGCAGGCCATGGGCTTGAGCGAACAGGTGCCACTGAAGAGCGGTCAGGTGTTCGACATGTTGGAGTTGGGCATCGTCGCCGCAGCGCGCGGGTATGGCGTGTCGATTGGCGATCTGTTGCTGGTCGCCGAGGACGTCGAGCAGGGGCGGCTGGCGCTGCCCTTACCGACTGCGGTGTTCAGCGGTTGCAGTTATTACCTGGTGTGGCCCAAAGCGCGCCGTGGTCAGGAACGCTTCCAGCGCCTGCGTGATTATTTGCTCGCGGAGGTCGCGGCCATGCGTTTGCCGGCGGTCAACCGCTGCTGAGCGGCTGAAGACTTTAGGTTGTGGGGCTGCTGGGTCGGTATTGCAGGGCTTCGGCCAGGTGGCTGCGCTGGATGGCGTCGACGGCGTCCAAGTCCGCTAGGGTGCGCGCGACCTTGAGCAGACGGTGGGCGGCGCGCAGGGACAGGCCGAGGCGTTCACAGGCGCTTTCCAGCCAGCGCTGGTCGTCGTCGCTGAGGCTGCAGTGCTGGCGCAATTGTTGGAGGTCGAGAAAGGCATTGGCGCCGCCCTGGCGCTGCTCTTGCCGTTGGCGGGCGGCGGCCACCGTGGCAGCGGCCTGAGCACTGCTGGTGCCGCTGTCGGTATTGGCGTGCAGGGCGGTGGCCTCGCGGGCGACGTGCAGGTGCAGTTCGATGCGGTCGAGCAAGGGCCCGGACAGTTTGCTGCGATAGCGCTGAATCTGTTCGGCACTGCAGCGACAGCGGCCGCTGGGGTCGCCGAGGTAACCGCAGGGGCACGGGTTCATCGCCGCCACCAGTTGGAAGCGCGCGGGAAAGCGCACCTTGTCACGAGCGCGGGCGATGACAATTTCGCCGCTTTCCAAGGGCTCACGCAAAACCTCAAGCACCTTGCGGTCGAACTCGGGGAGTTCGTCCAAAAATAAAATGCCGTGATGGGCCAGGGTAATTTCCCCCGGCTGTGGGCGACTGCCACCGCCGACCAGCGCCGGCCCCGACGCGGAATGGTGCGGGTGGCGAAACGGCCGCTGCGGCCAGGCGTCCAGCGGCGCATAGCTGGCCACCGAATGGATCGCCGCGACTTCTAGGGCTTCCTGCTCATTGAGTGGCGGCAGCAAGCCCGGAAGGCGGCTGGCCAGCAGGGTCTTGCCAGTGCCGGGAGGCCCGGAAAACAGCAAGTTGTGGGCGCCTGCGGCGGCAATCAGCAAGGCTCGTTTGGCGGCGCTCTGGCCTTGCACTTCAGCCAGGTCTGGGTAGGGGCGCACTTGACGCAGCAGGCCGGCTGGCTGGTAGGGCGCCAGGGGCGTCTGGCCATTCAAGTGCGCCGCCAGTTGCAGCAGATGCTCGACCGCCAGCACCGTCAGGCCCGAAGCCAGACAGGCTTCCTCGGCATTGGCCAGGGGCACCACCAGGGTGCGCCCGGCTGCGCGGGCGGCGAGTGCTGCGGGTAAGACGCCCTGGATCGGGCGCACGGCGCCGGATAACGCCAGCTCGCCGAGGCATTCAAGATTGTCGAGGGCGGTGGCGGGGATCTGCCCGCTGGCGGCGAGGATGCCCAAGGCGATCGCCAAGTCGAAGCGGCCACCGTCCTTGGGTAAATCAGCCGGTGCCAGGTTGAGGGTAATGCGTCGCGGCGGGAACTCGAAGGCGCAGTTGAGGATGGCACTGCGTACGCGATCTTTGCTTTCCTTGACTGCGGTTTCCGGCAGGCCCACCAGCGCCAGGGAGGGCAGGCCGTTGGCCAAGTGCGCCTCGACAGTTACCGCCGGGGCTTCGATGCCGACTTGGGCTCGGCTATGGACGATGATCAGTCGGCGGTAGAGCGTGTGTCTGCAGAGCTTAGCTTGGCTTCCAGTTCAGCGACTTTGGCTTCCAGAGCTTCCAGGCGCGAGCGGGTGCGGGCGAGAACCACCATCTGGCTGTCGAACTCGTCACGGCTGACCAGGTCGAGCTTGCTGAAGGCGCTTTGCAGCAGAATTTTGAGTTGTGCTTCGAACTCGCCGCGGGGCAATGGGCTGTCGCCATTGAACAGGCGTGCGGCTTGGGTGCTGAGGACGTCGAGCAGGGCTTTGGGTGGCAGCATGATGAGGTTCCAATATCGGTCGGCCGGCAGTGTAGCACGCAGCCTTGGCGCCAATCCCGGGCGGCCACGGCTGCACGTTTATCGCGCACAAGGAGAGATAGCTGTGCACTGTTGTCGTGCATGGCTGTTGGGCTGCGATTCGGCGTAGTCCCTGCTTTGCTATGTAAGCGACTGAATCAAAGAGCTTTTTCAGAACTGGCAAGGTTTCTGCTTAGTCCCTTCCGACGCATGCACCGATGCAGTTGCGCTGCGACAGGATAGGCGGATGCGTTTCGCCGCAAGCCCTTGGTTGGCGCAGAACAAAGCAGGCAAAGGCCGGCGGGCGCGTTACAAAGCCAGACACTGCGCTTAGACTTGCTACGGGTTCGGTCCTGGGGCAAGTCCACCAAACACAGGAGAAAGTTACATGAAACTAGTCACTGCCATCATCAAGCCGTTCAAGCTGGACGACGTGCGCGAATCCCTGTCGGAGATCGGCGTGCAGGGCATCACCGTCACTGAAGTGAAAGGCTTCGGTCGGCAAAAGGGCCACACCGAGTTGTACCGTGGCGCTGAATACGTGGTCGACTTTCTGCCTAAGGTGAAAATCGACGTGGCCATTGCTGATGACCAGCTGGATCGCGTGATTGAAGCCATCACCAAGGCGGCCAACACCGGCAAAATCGGTGACGGCAAGATCTTCGTGGTCAACCTGGAACAAGCTATCCGCATCCGTACCGGCGAAACCGGCACCGACGCAGTTTAAGCCGTAGCCCCGAACCCCCCTTCGCCCCAGGAGTAACTCTATGACTCTGCGTAAGTTCGCAGGGCTTGGCGCCCTGCTGTCTCTTGCAACCCCAGGTCTGGCCATGGCTGACGAGGTTGTGCTGAATTCCGGTGACACCTCGTGGATGCTGGTCTCCAGCATTCTGGTGCTGTTCATGACCATTCCCGGCCTGGCGCTGTTCTACGGCGGCATGGTCCGCTCGAAGAACATCCTGTCGGTGATGATGCAGTGTTTTGCCATCACCGGCCTGATCAGTCTGCTGTGGGTTATCTACGGTTACAGCCTGGTATTCGACGTAACTGGCATGGAACAAGGGGTGGTTAACTTCAACTCCTTTATCGGTGGCCTGTCGAAAGCTTTCCTGGCTGGCGTAACGCCGGCGAGCCTGAGCTACGCCGTACCGGAAAGCGTGTTCATCATGTTCCAGCTGACCTTCGCCATCATCACCCCGGCGCTGATCGTGGGTGCCTTCGCTGAGCGCATGAAGTTCTCTGCGATGCTGGTGTTCATGGGCATCTGGTTCACCCTGGTATACGCACCGATCGCACACATGGTTTGGTCCGGCAACGGCGGCCTGATGTGGGACTGGGGTGTACTGGACTTCGCTGGCGGCACCGTGGTGCACATCAACGCTGGTATCGCGGGTCTGGTAGCGTGCATCGTGCTGGGCAAGCGTAAAGGCTACCCAACCACCTCGATGGCTCCGCACAACCTCGGCTACACCCTGATGGGCGCTGCCATGCTGTGGGTCGGCTGGTTCGGTTTCAACGCCGGTTCCGCCGTCGCTGCCAACGGCACTGCCGGTATGGCCATGCTGGTGACTCAGATCGCTACCGCTGCTGCCGCACTGGGCTGGATGTTCGCCGAGTGGCTGACTCACGGTAAGCCAAGTGCCCTGGGTATCGCTTCGGGTGTGATCGCTGGTCTGGTGGCTATCACCCCGGCTGCTGGTACCTGTGGCCCAATGGGCGCCATCATCATCGGTCTGTCGTCTGGCGTGATCTGCTTCTTCTGCGCCACCAGCCTGAAGCGCAAGCTGGGCTACGACGACTCCCTGGATGCCTTCGGCGTGCACGGCATCGGCGGTATCGTGGGTGCACTGCTGACCGGTGTGTTCGCAGCTCCAGCACTGGGCGGCTTCGGCACCGTGGAAGACATCGGCGCGCAGTTCTTCACCCAGTTCAAGGGTGTTGCCTTCACCGTGGTCTACACCGCCATCGTCACCTACGTGATCCTCAAAGTGATCGACATGGTCATGGGTCTGCGTGTTAGCGACGAGGAAGAGACTGTCGGTCTCGACCTGGCACTGCACAACGAGCGTGGTTACAACCTGTAAGCTTGACCTGTAACAACAAAACGCCCGGATATTCCGGGCGTTTTGCATTGTCTGAGAACAAACTGGTTAGGCCGGTCTTTGCTTTTTCTGGCAGCACGCTAGAATGCGCGCCGTAAGCGCGCTGCGTGCCTGAGCAATCGGCCGGCGAGCGTTTTTGAATTTTTTCTGGACGGGCGAGAAAGACGGCGCGTCTGGGCTATAACTAACTTGTTTTTCGCAAGTCATGAGGTTGGAACATGAGCGACGACGATCTGGAACACGACGAGCTGGAAGGCGCCGACGAGGACGAAGGCGAGGAGTTGGCCGCTGCCGATGATGGCGTCAGTGATGACGATGGCGATGGTGACGACGAAGTCGTACCGGCCGCCAAAGGTAAAGCCAAAGCCAAGGCCGCTGTCGATGTCGATGAGCTGCCCAGTGTTGAAGCCAAGCAGAAAGAGCGCGATGCCCTGGCCCGCGCCATGGAAGAGTTCCTTTCTCGCGGTGGCAAGGTGCAAGAAGTGGAAGCCAACGTAGTGGCTGATCCACCCAAGAAGCCCGACAGCAAATACGGCAGCCGCCCTATCTAGGGATGTTGCACAAAAAAGCCCGCGCCAGTCGCGGGCTTTTTTATTGGTGTTTATTCGGCGAGCCCGTGACCTGCGAGCCGAACGTGCCAGGCCGTTGATCGGGCGGGCTGTACATTTCATCAATAAACAATATATTTAAAAGCATATTGTTTGCCGTGAGAGTCAATGCCGTGATTGATCCTGCCGCCGTCCCTGACCTTGAACTGTTGCGTGCCAATGCTAGCGCCGCCGGCCAGTTGCTCAAGGCATTGGGCAACCCCGATCGCCTGTTGCTGCTGTGCCAGTTGTCTCAAGGTGAGCGGAACGTCAGTGAGCTGGAAGCCTTGCTCGGTATCGTCCAGCCGACCCTGTCGCAACAGCTTGCCGTGCTGCGCCGTGAGGGGCTGGTGGAAACGCGCCGTGACGGCAAGCAGATCTATTACCGCATCAGCAGCCCCGCGGCGCTGGCGGTGATCAGTACCCTGTATGAGCAGTTTTGTGGAGGTGCGC
>NKIE01000182.1 GCA_002256055.1 Pseudomonas sp. PGPPP3
TGAGCTGGAGAAACCCGGCCGCGACCCGCGCCCGGAGTTCAAGACCGCTGAGTTCCAGGAAGGTGTAGAAAGCCTCAAGGACCTCAAACTAGGCATGCAGCTGGAAGGCGTGGTCACCAACGTGACCAACTTCGGCGCCTTCGTCGATATCGGCGTGCATCAGGACGGCCTGGTACATATTTCGGCGCTGTCAGAGAAGTTCGTTAAAGACCCGTACGAAGTGGTCAAAGCTGGTGACATCGTGCGGGTCAAAGTCATGGAAGTGGACATCCCGCGCAACCGCGTAGCCCTGAGCATGCGCATGGGCGACACCCCCGGCGAGAAAGTCGAAGGCCCTCGCGGCGGCAACAAGGGCAACACCCCGCGCACCGAACGCCACTCCAGCCAGGACAAGCCCGCCCCGGCCAACGCTGGCATGGCCGCACTGTTCGCCAACGCCAAAAACATGAGGAAGTAGCCATGAGCGAGCAAGCTTCTGTCGGCAACAACAGCGCCTTCAGCGATTTGTTGGGCATGTGCATCGACAAGGCGGAGAACGGCGAAGCCCAGGTGCGCATGAGCATGCAACCACAACTGCTCAACCTGCACGGACGGATGCACGGCGGCGCGTTGTTTTCGCTGATCGATACCGCCCTTGGCCAGGCGAGCCACAGCCTGTTCGGCGGCGAAGCCGGCAGCATGACCCTGGAGTGCAAGATCAACTACATCCGCGCCGTCAGCGACGGCGAGGTGATCTGCCACGCCAAGGTGCTGAATGCCGGGCGCAAGGTGCACGTGCTGGAGGCCCGCGCCCTGCAGGGCGACAAGCTGGTGGCCACGGCCCAGGCGACCTTTATCTGCAAGTAAGCCGGCCGCCGTAAGATGGGTTCAGGCGCACAGCGGCGATACCCATCCTATGGCCACGTCGACCTGCTAAAACTAAAGCGTCGCGCGATTAATTCACCCCAGCCGCCGCGTTGCCCCCTTGTAGTGCGCCACAAGCATCCCCATATTGGCGGGTCAGCCGCGTAAAGGAATTCGACTTTGAGCCCTCTTTTGTCCCGTCGCCTGGCCCTGCTCGGCGAGCGCGCCAACCTGCCCCTGCTCAGCCAGTGCCTGCACGGTATCGAACGCGAATGCCTGCGCGTTGACGGCAACGGCAAGCTGGCCCTGACCCCGCACCCGCAGGCGCTAGGCTCGGCCCTGACCCACCCGCAGATCACCACCGACTATTCCGAATCGCTGCTGGAATTCATCACCGCGGCGCGCCCCGACCCGGCGCAGACGTTGGATGAACTGCAGCGCATCCACACTTTTGCCTACAGCCAACTCGGTGACGAGTACCTGTGGAGCCCGTCGATGCCCTGTCCGTTGCCAGAGGAAGAGGTGATTCCGATCGCCCGCTACGGCAACTCCAATATCGGCCGCCTCAAGTACGTGTACCGCCAGGGCCTGGCCCTGCGCTACGGCAAGACCATGCAGTGCATTGCCGGCATTCACTACAACTTTTCCCTGCCGGAAGCGCTGTGGCCCCTGCTGCACGCCGACGAAGGCGAAACCCTCGGCGACCGCGACTACCAGTCGGCACGTTATATCGCCCTGATCCGCAATTTCCGTCGTTACAGCTGGCTGCTGATGTACCTGTTCGGCGCCTCGCCGGCTCTGGATGCCGGCTTCCTGCGCGGCCGCCCGCACCAGTTGCAGCAACTGGATGCCGACACCCTGTACCTGCCCTATGCCACCAGCCTGCGGATGAGCGACCTGGGTTACCAGAGCAGCGCCCAGAGCGGCCTGACGCCCTGCTACGACAACCTCAAGAGTTACACCGACAGCCTGCGCCAGGCCGTGGCCACGCCCTACCCGGCCTACGCCGCGATCGGCACGCAGAAAGACGGTGAGTGGCTGCAGCTGAACAGCAACATCCTGCAGATCGAGAACGAGTACTACTCGACCATCCGCCCCAAGCGCGTCACCGACAGCGGCGAGCGGCCGATCCAGGCGCTGATGGCCCGCGGCGTGCAGTACATCGAAGTACGCTGCCTGGACATCAACCCGTTCCTGCCGCTGGGTATCGACCTGGCCGAAGCACGCTTCCTCGACGCCTTCCTGCTGTTCTGCGCCCTTGAAGACAGCCCGAGCCTGGCCAGCGCCGAATGCCGTGCGGCCAGCGCCAACTTCCTCACCGTGGTCAAGGAAGGTCGACGCCCCGGCCTGCAACTGCTGCACGAAGGGCAAAACGTTGAACTGAGCACCCTGGCCGCGCAACTGCTGGACAGCATCGCCCCGCTGGCTGACCTGCTGGACCAGAGCCACGGCGGCGACGCCCACGCCGCCAGCCTGGCGCTGCAACGAGCCAAGGTCGCCGACCCGAGCCTGACGCCGTCGGCGCAGGTTCTGGCGCAGCTCCAGGAGAACGGCGAGAGCTTCGCCCAGTTCGCCCTTCGCCACAGCCGTGCCCACGCCGAAACCCTGCGCAGCCAGCCGCTGAGCGCCGCCGAGCAGGCCGCCTTTGCCACCTCGGCAGCCGAGTCTGTGCAGCAACAGCAGGCCATGGAAGCCGAACCCCAGGGCGATTTCGATGCCTTTGTGGCGGCTTACCAGGCCAGCATTCTGCAGGTCTGACGCTTCACTGACCGGACGTCGACCGACGGCCGGTCAGTGACCGCGCACGAGCGTCGATACCATCACAAAAGCCGACACTGACACCGACAAAACGCACGCAGGCCTCGGCTTGCAGACGGGGCAGCGCTAGCATTAGCACAGTCTTCTTTCTGCGAGTTCAGCCATGGCGCCTGTCGCGCTTCCCGACCACGACCAGCACTGGAGCCTGGAAAGCCTCAACAAGGCTTACCAGCAAGGCTACATGGCGGGCCTCACTGGCCACGGGCTGAGCCGTCAGCCGTATCCGGCAGAAGTCCTCGCCGCAGCGTGGGAAGCGGGCTGGGACGATGGCGCCGAGCAACTGCAACGCCAGCAACGCAGCGCCTGAATCACCCCAGGGCTGCGCGCACCTAGCGCCTTACAAGGCCTTCTCGAATATCTGCGAATTACGCTGATAGTTGTACAGCGAGGCGCGCGCGGCGGGCAGACGCTCGACGCTGCTGGGCTGGAAGCCGCGTTCGCGAAACCAGTGGGCGGTGCGGGTGGTGAGCACAAACAGGGTGCTCAGGCCCAAGGCCCGGGCGCGCTCTTCGATGCGCTCAAGCAACTCGTCGCCGCGGCCACCGTGGCGATACTCGGGATTAACCGCCAGACACGCCAACTCACCCGCCTGCGAGTCGGCAATCGGATACAACGCCGCGCAGGCGATGATCAAACCGTCACGCTCGACGATGCTGAACTGACCAATCTCGCGCTCCAACACCTCGCGGGAACGGCGCACCAGAATGCCTTGCTCCTCCAGCGGGCTGATCAGGTCGATCAGGCCGCCCACATCCTCAATGGTCGCCTCACGTAGCGACTCGAACTGCTCCTGACTGACCAAGGTGCCGCCGCCATCGCGGGTGAACAGCTCGGTGAGCAAGGCACCATCGACGCTGTAACTGACAATATGGCTGCGCGCTACGCCGGCCCGGCACGCCTGGGCGGCGGCATCCAACAACTCAGCCTGATAATCGCTACCCAGGCGTGCCAAATGGGCTGGCACCTGTTGCGGACGCAGTTCGCGGATCAGCGCCCCCGTGGCGTCGAGCAAGCCGCGCTCGCTGCTGAACAACAACAGTTTGTCGGCCTGCAGGTCGATGGCCGCGCGCATGGCCACGTCTTCGCAGGCGAGGTTGAAAATCTCCCCGGTAGGCGAATAACCCAGCGGCGACAGCAGGACGATGCTGCGCTCGTCCAGCAAGCGCCCAATGCCCTTGCGGTCGACCCGGCGCACTTCGCCGGTGTGGTGATAGTCGACCCCTTCCAGCACGCCGATTGGCCGGGCGGTGACAAAGTTGCCACCGGCCACCCGCAGCCGGGCGCCCTGCATCGGCGAAGCGGCCATATCCATGGACAGGCGCGCCTCGATGGCGATGCGCATCTGGCCGACGGCGTCGATCACGCATTCCAGGGTCGAGCTGTCAGTAATCCGCAGATTGCGATGAAAGTGCGGAGTCAGGCCGCGAACCGCCAGCCGGGCTTCGATCTGCGGGCGCGAGCCGTGCACCAGCACCAGGCGCACGCCGAGGCTGTGCAGCAGTACCAGGTCGTGGACGATATTGCCAAAGTTGGCGTCGGCCACGCCTTCACCGGGCAACATCACCACAAAGGTGCAGTCGCGGTGGGCGTTGATATAGGGGGACGCGTGACGGAGCCAGTTAACGTAGTCGTGCATGAGCAAATGAGCCTGTGTTGCACTGCGAGAAAGCGCGAATTTGCCGCGCCAGTTCCAAGTTCGGGCCGAAGCAAGAGGTCACGGCGTTATCGTCGAAGTTGGGGCTGCAGCACGCTCAAGCTCCTTGATACAGATAAATGACAGCGCCGGCTCACAGGCTCGGCCGCAGGCAGTAATGGTCGATCAGCTGGCGCAGAATCTGCACCGTCGGCTCGATGCGCGCAAGCTCCAGGTACTCGTTGGGCTGGTGCGCGCAAACGATGTCGCCAGGCCCAAGAATCAGGGTTTCGCAACCAAGCTGCTGAAGATACGGCGCTTCGGTGCCAAAGGCTACCGCATCAGCGGCCTGGCCGGTGAGACGCTCGGCCAGGCGCACCAATTCGCTGTCGGCGGCTTGCTCGAAAGGCGGCACGCCGGGGAAGATCGGCCCGTACTCGATGCGCACCTGACGCTGCTCGGCCAGCGGTTGCAGCTTCTGCCGAATCGCCGCACGTAGCACCTCCGGATCCATGCCCGGCAGCGGCCGTAGGTCGAACTCCAGGGAGCACTGGCCGCAGATGCGATTGGGGTTATCGCCGCCGTGGATACAACCGAGGTTAAGGGTCGGCTGCGGCACATTGAACAGCGGATTGCGGTATTCCTGCTGCCATTGCTGGCGCAGCACCAGCAGCTCGCCGATGGCCGCGTGCATGGCATCCATGGCATTGCGGCCAAGGCTCGGGTCAGAGGAGTGACCGCTTTGGCCGAGGATGTCGATGCGCTCCATCATCACGCCTTTATGCAGACGAATGGGCTTCAAGCCTGTCGGCTCACCGATCACCGCCGCCCGCCCCAGGGGCCGACCGGCTTCGGCCAGGGCGCGGGCACCAGACATCGAGCTTTCCTCGTCGCAGGTGGCGAGAATCAGCAAGGGCTGCTTGAACGGCTGATCAAGCAAGGTGCGCACAGCCTCGATCACCAACGGGAAGAAGCCCTTCATGTCGCACACGCCCAGGCCCACCCAACGGTCACCGGCCTCAGTGAGTGCCAGCGGGTCGCTCTGCCACAACGCAGCATCGAACGGCACGGTGTCACTGTGCCCGGCCAGCACCAGGCCGCCAGGGCCACTGCCATAGGTGGCGAGCAGATTGGCCTTGCCGGGGGCGATGGTCTGTACCTCGCAGGCAAAGCCGAGGTCACCCAGCCAACCGGCTAGCAACTCGATAACCGCTAGGTTGGACTGATCCCAGGCGGGCTGGGTGCAACTCACCGATGGCGCAGCAATCAGGGCGGCGAACTGCTTTTTAAGGGAAGGCAACGACATCGGCAATCTCCGGTAACCAATCGGCATCATGCCGCCTTGGCTGAGCAAAAGAAACGCCAGCCAGGAGCCACAAGGCGCTCAAGAACGGCAGAAGAAAATTTGCCTCTCGTCGTGGAAAAGCCCAGCCGATGGATCGCGCCAGCAAAGCGGAGAACCTTCTGGCATAATTCGCGCCCCCTAACTTCCATCGGTCACAAAACCGTCATGTTCGATATCTTCAGTGGGCTTGATGCCTGGGTCGCTGTGAGCTTGTTACTGGCGCTGGCCTTTGTCCTGACCTTCGAATTCATTAATGGTTTCCATGACACTGCTAACGCGGTGGCCACGGTGATCTACACCAAAGCAATGCCACCGCACCTGGCGGTGATCTTGTCCGGCATCTTCACCTTTCTCGGT
>NKIE01000183.1:0-4282 GCA_002256055.1 Pseudomonas sp. PGPPP3
AATGCGGGGGCTGGCGATGGTCCGGCAGGCTTAGGCTTGCAGCCGCCGCCGAGTAATTTCCAGCGCCAGGCGCGGCTCGACAGTCTAAGCCTGTATGACCTGTTCAATACTCTCAGCCTGGGCATCGACGGCACCGAGATGGCCGCTTTTAGCGATCAACTGGACGAGCGTCAGCGCTGGGACCTGGCCAGTTACGTGGCTGGCTTCAGTGCTGATCCGGCCGACGCCGGTGCAACCCATTTCAGTCTCGGCGAGCTGGTCGAGCAAACCCCGGCGCAGATCCTCGCGACTCAGGGTGCCGCGAAGGCCGCGGCGTTCCGTGCCCAGCGCGCCACGCCACCGCAACCCCAGCGTGGTCCGCAGGAGCTGATTGAGCACACCGTACGGACCCTCGACCAGAGCCTGGCGGCCTATGCCAACGAAGAACCCGAGCAGGCCTATGACCTGGCGGTGGGCGCTTATCTGGAAGGGTTCGAACTGGTGGAAAGCGGCCTCAATAACCTCGACCCGCAGCTGCGTAAGGCTACCGAGAAAGCCCTGATGGCCTACCGGCAGGCGCTGCAGGACGGTCTGCCGATTGGCGAGGCCGAGGCCTTGCTGCAACAGGCCAAACTCAAACTCAATAGTTGCGCCGAGCTGCTCAAGGGCGGCGGCATGAGCGCCTCACTGAGCTTTATCTCCAGCCTGATGATTCTCCTGCGCGAGGGCCTGGAGGCGATTCTGGTGCTGGCGGCGATCCTCGCCTTCCTGCGCAACACCGGCCAGCAGCATTCGCTGCGCAGCGTGCATGCGGGCTGGGGCCTGGCGTTGCTGGCGGGTGTGGCGACCTGGGCGCTGGCGGCTTATGTGATTGATGTCAGCGGCGCTCAGCGCGAGCTGTTGGAGGGCGGCACCGCCTTGTTTGCCAGCGTGGTGCTGCTTTGGGTCGGCGTGTGGATGCACGACCGCCGCCACGCGGCAGCCTGGCAGGCGAGTATTCGTGGGCATCTGCAGGGCGGCGGCGGGCGCTTCGGTTTTGCCGCGCTGGCGTTCTTTGCCGTGTACCGCGAGCTGTTCGAGGTCATCCTGTTCTACGAAACCCTCTGGTTGCAGGCCGGCCCTGGCGGCCACGGCATGGTGCTGGCGGGTGCCGGTGCGGCCCTGCTGCTGCTGGTGGGCCTGGCTTGGGTGGTTCTGCGCGGTTCGGCCAAATTGCCGCTGGCAACCTTCTTCAGCGTCAACGCGGTGCTGCTCTGCGTGCTGTCGGTGGTGTATGCCGGTCACGGAGTTAAAGCCCTGCAAGAGGCCGGCATCTTCGGCGCCCATCCGGTGGCGTTCTTCGAGTTTGACTGGCTGGGCATTCACCCGGATGCCTGGTCGTTGACGGCCCAGGGTCTGGCCCTGGCCGGCGTGTTGGTGCTCTACGGGCGCAGCTGGTTGCGTCAGAGCCCGGCATGACGGGGCTGAGGGTCTGGGTGGATGCCGATGCCTGCCCGAAACTGGCCAAGGATCAGCTGGTCAAGTTTGCCCTCAAGCGCCAGTTGCAGGTGGTGTTGGTGGCCGGTCAGGGGCAGATCAAGCCGGCGTTCGCTTGCGTGCGTTTAATCGTAGTGCCCAGCGGCCCGGATGCCGCCGACGATTATCTGGTCGAGCATGCCCAGCCCGGCGAGCTGGTGATTTGCAGCGACATTCCGTTGGCCGACCGCCTGGTGAAGAAGGGCGTAGCTGCCCTCGACCCACGCGGCAAGGAGTTCGACGCCGGCAACATGGGCGAGCGGCTGGCGGTTCGTAATCTGTTTACCGAGCTGCGCGAGCAGGGGCAGATGGGCGGCGGTCAGGGCGCCTATGGCGAGCGCGAAAAGCAGGCCTTCGCCAATGCCCTGGATCGGATTCTTACTCGCTTGATGCGCCCGTAACCGGACTTAATCCGGGAGCTGTTGCGCTCCCCCGTCTTACCCGCAGAGATAGGTGCCGGTACCCACCGCCACCAGGGTGCCGTCATCGGCGTGCAATTCCGACCGTACCACCGCCACTTTGTTGCCCGAGCGCAGCAGCACCGCCTGGGCGGTGAAATGCTGGCCGCGACCTGGTCGCAGGTAGTCGATGCGCAGGTCGATGGTGCCGAGCTTGGACAGCTTGGCCATGCGCTCGGCAGCCGACAGGTGATGGTGGCGCTCGAATGCCCCAATCAGGGCCATGGCGCCGCCGGTGACATCCAGCAGCGCGGAGATCACCCCGCCGTGGAGAATGCCCTGGACGAAGTTGCCAATCAGCTCGGGCTTCATCGGTAGGTGCATGCTGACCTTGTCGACGGCCAGCTCGCCAATCTGGATGCCCAGTGACTGATTGAAGGGGATGCGCTCGAAGAAGCCACGCACCGCCTCTTGCAGCTCGGCGGTCAGTTCAAAGGGGGCTTTGTGCATGGGGCACCTGCAAGACGCGATGGGGGGTGGCCTACGCTGGCGCAGTGCCGCGGCGTTGACCAGCGCCGCGGCGGGAGTGGCCCGAGGGTTGGCCGGTATGCCCGCGTTTTAGTGCGGGTTGGCCAGTTCCAGCACCCGGTCGACCAGCTTGTTGATGCCGCTGGCGGCTTCGCTGATCGATTGGGCCAGCATGTAGGCCGGGGTGGTCACCAGTTTGCGCGCCGGGTCTTCGCAGATTTCGCTGACCTCGCAGGTCTGGTGCACGCCGCCCATTTGCTCGATGGCCGCCGCGGTGTCGGCATCCTGGCCGATGCTGCAGTGCACGCCGGCGCCGAAGATTTTCGCGGCCAGCACCGGGGCGATGCACAGCAGGCCAATGGGCTTGTGCGCGGCGACAAAGCTTTGCGCCGCGCGCAGTACATCGGCCTGCACGTTGCAGGCGGCGCCCTGGCTGGCAAAGTCGGAGAGGTTCTTGGCCACGCCAAAGCCGCCCGGCAGGATCAGCGCGTCGAACTCGCTGGCCTGCAGTTCACGCACGTCGCGCACCGCGCCGCGGGCGATGCGCGCCGACTCCACCAGCACGTTGCGGCGCTCGTTCATCGGCTCGCCGCTCAGGTGGTTGAGCACATGGTGCTGTTCGATATCCGGGGCAAAGCACTGCACCTGGGCGCCGCGCTGGTCGAGGCGCAGCAGGGTGAGCACGCTCTCGTGGATTTCCGCGCCGTCGTAAACGCCACAGCCGGAAAGGATGACAGCGACTTTCTTGTGCATGGTGATGATCTCCTGATCAGTCGTTGCAGGCCGTGCTTGGGCAAGCCCCAGGCTGTCGTCAAATGCCCCTTGGTGTGGCATTTGCCGTCGCGGCAGGCTGCGGGCCTTGGGCTAGGATGCAAGCAATGGGGGCCATCCTAGCGCCCGCTACGCTGCAACTCTATGGGTGTGCGATGAATTACATTCTCTATGCGATACCGTTTTTCTTCCTGCTGATCGGCCTGGAGTTGCTGGTGGACCGCTGGCGCGGGGTGAGCACCTATCGTCTGGCCGACAGCATCAACAGCCTGAGTGCCGGCGTGCTGTCGCAGGTCAGTGGCCTGTTGACCAAGGGCCTGGGCCTGCTCACCTACGGCTTTGCCCTGCAGCACCTGGCGCTCTTTGAGCTGTCGGCGCAGCAGGCCTGGGTGTGGCTGCTGGCGTTTGTCCTGTACGACTTCTGCTACTACTGGAACCACCGCCTCGGCCACGAGCGCAATGTGCTGTGGGCGGCGCACTCTGTGCATCACCAGAGTGAGGACTACAACCTGTCCACGGCCCTGCGTCAGACCAGCAGCGGCTTTCTGTTTGGCTGGATCTTCTACTTACCCTTGGCCGTACTGGGGGTGCCGCTGCTGGTGTTCCTCACGGTCGGTGCACTCAACCTGCTTTATCAGTTCTGGGTGCATACCCGTCATGTACCCAAGCTCGGCTGGTATGAATGGGCATTCGTTACGCCGTCCAATCACCGCGCCCACCATGCGCAGAACGCGATCTACATGGACCGTAACTACGGCGGTGTCTTTATCCTTTGGGACCGGCTGTTCGGCACCTTCCAGGAAGAGCTGGATGAGGAGCCGGTAATCTTCGGCGTGACCACGCCGCTGGCCAGTTGGAATCCGCTGTGGGCCAATCTGCAGTTCTATGTGCAGTTGTGGCGGGATGCGGCGCGGGCTGCCTCCTGGTGGGACAAGCTGCGCATCTGGTTTATGCCCACCGGTTGGCGCCCCGCCGACGTGGCGGCCAAGTACCCGCTGAGCAAGCCGGAGCTGAGCCAGTTCGTTAAGTTCGAGGTGCCGCTGAGTGCCGGGCAAAAGGTCTATGCCGGGGTGCAGTTCGCTCTGTATCTC
>NKIE01000183.1:4292-5993 GCA_002256055.1 Pseudomonas sp. PGPPP3
CGTCGGCTCTTACCTGCTGGCGATCAGCGCAAGTCTGACGCTGGGCTTGCTGATTGCAAGCTGGGCCTGGGTGGCGTTTGGCTTGTACAGCGTGGGCGTTTGGCTGGAAAGCCGCCCGTGGGCGCGACTGCTGGAAGTACTGCGCCTGCTGTCGAGTGTGCCATTGCTGCTGGCACTGCAGCAGGCTGCGCTGGTGCCGGTTGGTACGGCGGGTTGGAGCGTGCTGGTGTTGTACGCGTTGGTGAGTGCCTTGTGGCTGTGGCGTCTGCCCGCGTCAGCTCAGGGGCTGCAGGCCGCCTGATCAGTCGGCGCTTTTGTTGCCCTTCAACCAGCGGCGCAGCCACAGGCCTGCGCCGATCAGCACCAGCGCGGCGAGAATCCACAGCTCGTAGCGCTTGATGTCGCCCAGCATGGTCTCCAGAGCGGCGCCAAAGTAAAAGGCGGCATAGCCCAGTGCTACGGCCCAGACGATGGCACCAATGCCATTGAGGACCAGGTAGCGCAGCGGCGGATAGCCCGACAGGCCAATGGCCACCGGCATCACGGTGCGCAGGCCGTAGAAGAAGCGAAAACTCAGCACCCACAGGTCAGGGTGGCGTTTGATCAGGCGCAGGGCGCGCTCGCCCATGTTATGCCAGCGCGGGTTGCGCTCCAGCAGCTGGCGGCCTTTGTGGCGGCCCATGTAATACCAGAGCTGGTCGCCGGCATAGCTGCCGCAAAACGCCGTGAGCATGACCCAGTTGAGTTCCAGCTTGCCAAATGAGGCTGCAACGCCGGCCAGCACCAGGATGGTTTCGCCCTCGAAAAAAGTGCCGATAAACAGGGCGAGGTAGCCAAAATCCTGGAGAAATTGTTCGAGCATGATGGCGGCGCATTGAAGAAGAGGGCTGGCAGACTAACCCTTCCTGCTTATGTGGGAAAGCGCTGGCCGCCGATTGCCCAGCTGTGGACAATGGCGGCAGTGGCTTGCGCGGCGCTGCTGCGACCTCTAGCCGCAGGCCGACGCAGGCTGTCATGCTTTGGTCATAATGCCCGCTTATAACTGTCACACTCGCCCGCCAGCGCGGGCTCAGGAGTCTGCTGTGAGCTTTACCCCCGCCAATCGTCTGTTCCCCGCCACCCGCCTGCGGCGCAATCGCCGTGACGAGTTTTCCCGTCGCTTGGTGCGTGAGAATGTGTTGACGGTGGATGACCTGATCCTGCCGGTGTTTGTGCTCGACGGCGAAAACCGCCGTGAAGCCGTGGCCTCAATGCCGGGGGTGGAGCGTCTGTCCATCGACCTGCTGCTGCAAGAAGCTGAAGAGTGGGTGGCCCTGGGCATTCCGGCGCTGGCACTGTTTCCGGTGACGGCGCTGGAGAAGAAATCCCTGCTCGCCGAGGAAGCCTGGAACCCGGATGGCATTGCCCAGCGCGCCACCCGTGCGTTGCGTGCCAAGTTTCCCGAGTTGGGCGTCATCACCGACGTGGCTCTGGACCCGTTCACCACTCACGGCCAGGACGGCATCCTTGATGAGGCTGGCTACGTGCAGAACGACATCACTGTCGATGCGCTGGTCAAGCAGGCGCTGTCTCATGCCGCCGCTGGTGCCCAGGTCGTGGCGCCGTCGGACATGATGGCCGGCCGCGTGCAGGCGATTCGCGAAGCCCTCGCGCTGGCTGATTACCCTAACGTGCGGATCATGGCCTACTCGGCCAAGTCCG
>NKIE01000184.1 GCA_002256055.1 Pseudomonas sp. PGPPP3
GGTGGACCGCATCTGCCTCAAGTCGATCCTGCATTCGATCATCATGACCGGCGCGATTCCGCTGTACTTGTGCCCGACACGTAACGAACTGGGCATCATTGGGCCGATTCCGCTGTCGGAATTCAGCCGCGAGTCGATCCAGGCCAAGATTGACGCCAGCCCACTGGCCCGTGGCCGCGAGCCTAAGGTCAAGCTGGCGGTGGTGACCAACTCCACCTACGACGGCCTTTGCTACAACGCCGAGCTGATCAAGCAAACCCTGGCGGGCAGCGTCGAGGTCATGCACTTCGACGAGGCCTGGTTTGCCTATGCGGCCTTCCACGAGTTCTATACCGGCCGTTTCGGTATGGGCACCACCCGTGAGGAAGGCGCGCCGCTGGTGTTCAGCACCCACTCGACGCACAAGATGCTCGCGGCGTTCAGCCAGGCATCGATGATTCACGTGCAGGACGGCGGCGAGCGCCAGCTGGACCGCGATCGCTTCAACGATGCGTTCATGATGCACATCTCCACTTCACCCCAGTACGGCATCATCGCTTCGCTGGATGTGGCCTCGGCCATGATGGAAGGCCCGGCCGGGCGTTCGTTGATTCAGGAAACCTTTGACGAGGCCCTCAGCTTCCGTCGGGCCCTGGCTAACCTGCGCCAGAACCTGCCGGCCAACGACTGGTGGTTCAGCATCTGGCAGCCGCCGGGTGCCGAAGGTGTTGAACAGGTGGCCAGCAGTGATTGGCAGTTGCAGCCGAATGCCGACTGGCACGGTTTCGGCGATGTGGCCGATGACTATGTGCTGCTCGATCCGATCAAGGTCACCCTGGCCACGCCGGGCCTGACCGCCGATGGTGTGCTCGGCGAAACCGGTATTCCCGCCGCGGTGGTCAGTAAGTTCCTCTGGGAGCGCGGGCTGGTGGTGGAGAAAACCGGCCTGTACTCCTTCCTGGTGCTGTTCTCTATGGGCATTACCAAAGGCAAGTGGAGCACCCTGCTGACGGAGTTGCTGGAGTTCAAACGCTCCTACGATGGCAACGTGGCCCTGAGCCAATCCCTGCCGTCGATTGCTGCTGCGGGCGGTAGTCGTTACGCCGGCATGGGGCTGCGTGATTTGTGCGACCAGCTGCATAGCTGCTACCGCGACAACGCCACGGCCAAAGCAATGATGCGCATGTACACCGTGCTGCCAGAAATCGCCATGAGGCCGGCCGATGCTTACGACAAGCTGGTGCGTCGGGAGATTGAGGCGGTGCCTGTGGCTGAACTGCAAGGGCGCATCGCTGCGGTGATGCTGGTGCCTTATCCGCCGGGCATTCCACTGATTATGCCGGGCGAGCGTTTTACCCCGGCAACGCGCTCGATCATCGATTACCTGGAGTTCGCTCGCACCTTTGATCGCAGCTTCCCTGGCTTCGATTCAGACGTGCACGGGCTACAGCATCAAGACAGCCCGGATGGACGCTGCTATACAGTCGACTGTATCAAGGAGTAATTCAGTCGGAGTGAGCGCATGACCCAGGCAGCAGGGCAGAAAAGTACGATGGGTTTCTGGACCTGCTCGGCCTTGGTGGTCGGCAATATGGTGGGCTCAGGGGTGTTTCTGTTGCCGGCCAGCCTGGCCGCCTTCGGTGGTCTGAGTCTGGTGGGGTGGTTGATTTCCAGTGTCGGTGCGGTGCTACTGGCCCTGACTTTTGCCCGCCTGGCGCGCCTCAATCCCGCTGCCGGCGGGCCCTACGCTTATACCCGTGACGGTTTTGGCAGCTTTGCCGGCTACCTGTGTGCCTGGACCTACTGGAAGGCCGCCTGGATCGGCAATGCGGCCATTGCCGTGACGCTGGTGGGCTACTTGCAGGTGTTTATTCCGGCCCTCAAGGATCCACTGCTGATGGTGGCCACGGCCATCGGCGCGATCTGGCTGTGCACCCTGATCAATCTGCGCGGCATTGGCGCCTTTGGTGTGGTGCAAAACCTGCTGACCCTGCTCAAGCTGATCCCGCTGGTGCTGATCGGCGTCCTCGGCTGGTGGTCGTTTCATCCCGAATACCTGCGCATTCCCGAACCCCAGGATTTGCCCGGCGGTGGCTACGCCCAGGCGATTGCCACCACGGCGGCACTGACCCTCTGGGCCTTTATCGGCCTGGAATCGGCCACGGTGCCGGCCGAGCATGTGCGCGACCCCAAGCGCACCATTCCGCGGGCCACGATTTTCGGCACCTTGGTGGCGGCAGCGGTGTACATCCTGTCGATCACTGCGGTGCAGGGCGTTCTGCCGCCCGAGGTGCTGATGCGCTCGTCAGCCCCTTTCGCCGATGCGGCACAGGTGCTGTTGGGCGACTGGGGCTACTACCTGGTGGCTGGTGGCGCGGTGATCGCCTGCTTGGGGGCTTTGAACGGCTGGGTCCTGCTGCAAGGGCAGATACCCATGGCGGCGGCCCGTGATGGTTTGCTGCCGGAGGCTCTGGCGACCTGCAACAAGCGCAATGTGCCCGCTAATGGCTTGTGGGTCTCGGCGGTGCTGGTGTCGTTGCTGGTGCTGATCGATGGCCGAGGTGAGCTGGTTGATGTGTTTCAGGTGATCATTTTGCTCGGCACCATGGCCGGGGTGGTGCCCTATGCCTTCTGTACGGCTGCTTTGCTACAGCTGTTGGCGGTCAAGCCGAATGCCTTCAAGCCGCGCGAGCGCAAGCCCTTGGTGGCGATTGCGCTGCTGGGCTTTATCTACTCGATGTGGGCGCTGTATGGCACGGGCGAGCAGGCGATATTCTGGGGCTTTCTGGTGCTGATGGCGGGCATCCCCCTCTACACCTGGCGGCAATGGCGCAACCGTGTGCAGGGGGAGGCGAGAGCCTTGCAGGCAGGGGCGTTGGGTGAGTAAAGCAAGCTGCGGCGACTTCAAGCAGATCAAGCAGTTAAAGCTAGTATTGAAATAACTGCTCGAAGCGTGAACCCGTGCCCTGCATCACAGTGGCCAGCATCGACATTTACCTCACGCTTGTTATAGTTGGGCGGTTTTGTAGATAACAAGATCTATGCGCTTTGGCGCTATTTTCTGCAGAGAGTTCTGCTGAGGAAGCCTGCTGTGTCCGCCACCAACGTCTTCCGGGATTGCTCCCCATGGGCTTCACTGTTTCGCCCTCTTGGCGTATGCGTGAGCCGTGCTCAGTTGTTTGCCCGCTGCCCTAAGGCGCTGGCAATTGACCTCTGCCAACTGCTGCACGACCCTGCGCGGGAGGCGTACTAGGCCAATGGTTACTGGAGCCACATCCCTGAGTTTGGTGCGCGCTGAGCTGTTCGCCACCATGGATGAAGCCGAGCTGAGCCTTGAGCATTTTATTGCCGAGCGCGAGAACGGCAGTTTGCTGCAGCAGGCAGTCGAAAACCTTCAGCAAGTGCGCGGGACCCTCAAGCTGATTGAACTGGCAGGCGCCGAATTACTCGCTCAGGAAGTGCTGCAACAGGCCACCGATATCCCCACCGGCGCGGGCAGCGAGCGCGACGGTCAGTTGTCGGCCGTCAGCAATGCCTTGCATGTGCTGCGTCGCTACCTGGAAATTGTCGACGCCCATCGGCAGGAAGTGCCGGAACTGCTGCTGCCGGCCATCAACGACCTGCGCCAGGCAGGCGCCCAGCCGGTTCTCCCGGAAAGCTTCTTCTTCAGCGTGCGCATTGATCAGGCGCGCCCTGCCACTGCGGCGTCGAGCCTCAGCGGCGAAGCTTGGAGCGCCGAGGTCAAGCGCCTACGGCAGATGTACCAGGTCGGTTTGCTCGGTTTTATCCGTGAACAGAATATTGCCGCCAGCCTGAAGCTGATGTCGCGTGCCATCAGTCGTCTAGACGGCCTGCTGGGCAACGACCCTCGCGCGCGCCTGTGCTGGGTGGCTGCCGCTGCGCTGGAGGCCCAGGCCGACGGTCAGCTGTTGCCGCGCAAGGCACGTAAGGCGCTGTTTGGTCGTCTGGATCGGGAGCTCAAGCAACTGTTGCTGAATGCCCAATATGAAGCGCCACGCCACTTGCTCAAAGAACTGCTGTATCTGGTGGCCCTGGCCGATACGCGCGGCCCGCGCGCGTCCCAGGTGCGCGAGCTGTTCAGTCTTACGCCGCTGCCGTTTACCGATCACTTGTTGGAAGAGTCCTATCAGCGTTTGGCCGGTCCTGGTCAGGCGGTTATGCGCTCGCTGTCCTCGGCGATTCGTGAAGAACTCAGTAGTCTCAAAGATCAGCTCGACCTGATTGAGCGTGGCACCGTCAGCACGGATGGTCTGGCCAATCTGCATGCCTTGTTGGGTAAGTTGGCGAAAACCCTCGGCATGGTTGGCCTGACGTCGGCCGGCAATGCGCTGCAGGCGCAGTTGCCCGTGGTGACTGGTTGGCTTGACCAGGCGCCGGTGCAGCCAGAGCAATTGCTCAAGCTGGCGGACGCGGTGTTGTATGTGGAAAGCATGGTCGCCAGCCTGGATCGCGGCGGTCGTTACGACAGTCGTCCGCCGGTGGCGCAGCCAGGTGACGAGGCCATGTCGTTTGCCAATCACCAACTCAATGAAGCGCGCATCGTGGTTATTGATGAGGCGCTGGGTGGCTTGGCCATGGCCAAGCGGGCGATCACCGCTTACCTCGAATCCAGCGGTGACAAGCTGCATCTGGCCAATGTGCCGTTCACCTTGCAGGCCGTTCGGGGCGGTTTGTGGTTCCTCGATCAGCCACGGGCTGCGCAGCTTGTAGGCGCCAGTGCCGAGTACATCGACAAGCAGATGCTGGAAAGCCAACAGATGCCCTCTGAGCAGATGCTGGAAACCCTCGCTGATGCCCTGACCAGCCTTGAGTACTACTTGGAAGGCGGCGCCGTGTTGCGTCCGGAAACCCAGCCAAGCGTGCTCGATCTGGCCGCGGAAAGCGTGCGGGCGCTGGGTATTGTGCTGCCACCTGTGGCTCACAATCCGGCATGAGCAGTCGCTGGCAGTCGTCCTGGCTGGATGCACGCCAACCCGGTGGGTGGGCGTTGGTACACTGCCAGCAGCAATTTCTCGGCGACGCCAATGGCGTGCTGTTTCCCCGTGAGTGGCTAAAGCGCCAGGACCTGCCGATTCTCGCTGAGCATGGCCTTGGCCATTTCGGTGCCGATGCGGTCTACCTGCTGGAGTTGCACCAGTCCGTCGCCCTCGACGGCTGTGCCTGGCAGGGTCTGCGACAGTTCATGCTGAACGGCGACAGCGACACCTTCAAGATGCTCGGCTATGCCAGCCAGATCGGCACCTGGGCGCGGCAGCACCGCTTTTGCGGCAGTTGCGGTGCGCCCATGCAACACATTGCCGGTGAGCGTGCGATGCATTGCCCGGCCTGTGCCCTGCAGCATTACCCGCGCTTGTCGCCGAGTATGATTGTGCTGGTGACCCGTGGTGATGAAGTCCTGCTGGCCCGTTCGACGCGCTTTGCCAGTGGGGTCTACAGCACCCTGGCCGGCTTTGTCGAAGCCGGTGAGTCGGTCGAGGACTGCGTGCGTCGTGAGGTGCAGGAAGAAGTGGGGGTGCAGGTGTGCAACCTGCAATATCTGACCAGCCAGGGCTGGCCGTTCCCGCACTCGCTGATGCTCGGTTTCCATGCCGAATACGCCGGTGGTGAGATTGTCCTGCAGGAAGAGGAAATTGAAGACGCCCGCTGGTTCAGTCTGGATAACCTGCCGAACCTGCCCCCACCGCGTTCGATCTCTCGTTACCTGATCGACCTCTATCTGGCGCGCCGCTTAGGCCATGCCGAACCAATGCTGCCAGGCTAGCCGTGCGGCAAGAGCCAGCACCACCAGAATAAATACCGGACGGATAAATCGATTACCGCCCTTGATTGCCGTGCGCGCGCCGAAAAACGCGCCGGCCATCAACGCCAGCCCCATGCAGATACCCAGCAGCCATGCCACCTGGCCATGGACGATAAACACGGTCAGGGCCATGGTGTTGCTGACGAAGTTCATGCTGCGGGCCACGCCGCTGGCGCGCAGCAGGTCGAGCGG